>JAGLTY010000192.1 GCA_023135025.1 Bacteroidales bacterium
ACACTGCGTGCCAGCTGTAGGCTCCCGGTAACAAAAAAAAGACCACCCTGGTATGGATGGCCTTTTCAGTATGATGTTTTTCCAGGCTTATTTCCTCGATCTGACGGTGGTGTATTCGTTGATACAGCCTTTCACCTGGTAGGAGTCGCCATCTTTTATATCCCTGAAGAATACCTCCTCATGGTTGGGATACTGGGCGGCATAATCGTTCAACTTCTTGTTGGCATCGGCTGCCACACTGGGGTCCACTGATTTGGCCTTTGCATATTTGTCAGCTGCTACCCAGAATGCCGTGCGCTTCTCAAAATCGTCACCCAGATTATTTCGGGAGGCGATAATAGCATCTCCAAGTGCGATATATGCTTTCCCGTAATTGCTTTTGCGCGCGATTGCCTCCCGGGCATAGAATATAGCCTCACAGTAGTCTTTGTTGGCACTGAGGACAATGGTCAGCTCATAGTACCACTCTGCCCTGGTTTCATCATCAATGTCTTCACCAGCCACAGCCATCTTAAGGTAGTTGGCTGCTTTTTGGAAATCGCTTTTCGCAATGAGAAGAATGCCCAGCTGGTGTGCCGATTCCGGACCCGGGTCAATCCTGTACATCTGTTCTGAAGCGGCCACATAGAGGTCGGCCCTGTCACAACCTGAAGCATCATAGAACCTGATCACGTTTCCAAGAAATTTCTTATCACTCTTTTTCGCTGCAAACTGGGGCTCAAAATAGCTGTTAAGCGCATCACAGGTTAAGATGCCGCTCTTGATCATGTTATCATCAATAGATGCCTTGGCTAGTGGCCAACGGGAACTTTTGTCCAGCAATTTATCGATAATCTTAGTCACCATGAAGTAATCTTCAATGACCTTGTTGTCGTCGATTTTTCCTTTCTGATTCAGGGTAATACTGGCCGAAATAAAGGTAACCATTACCGCATCCCTGGATTTATTCTTCTGCAAATCTATGCTACGCTTCAGCATGCTGTATGCTTCATCAACAGATTCAATATCGGCCCTGCGGTAGCGCAACAGATCAATTCCCTTTCTTCCCAGCACATTTCCTTCTCCGCTAAAATATTCAATCCGCCTGTCGTAGATCATAGCCATGGTGTCTATCAGCTCCTCTCTCCGTTCCGGTACGGAAGAGGACTCGATATACTTGCGGTACATGGTGATTCCCTCCACATACATCCGCTCACTGGCAGCAGGGCATTCGCCAAACACTTTCCGCCATGGTTGAATGGCATCTTTGTAGTTGGAGTGTTTGAAAAACTCCCTGTAGAGTGACAGGTTTTTAATACAATTAATACTGTCCTGGCCTTTACCATATTTTGATCCGTCCTCGATTCCTTTCTGTGAAATAGCAGGTAGGACAAACAAAAGAGACATTGCTGTCAACAGGATGGTTTTGAGGGCTTTCGTTTTCATACTGTTCAATATAATGGTGGTTTAATCAAATCTCCTTTTTCTGAACCACAAGTCGTGTAAAGTTACATTAAATGTGATAATTCCATAATTTTCTTTTACTAAATTGTACTCTGTTGTACCCCTGGTACCCAGAGTGAAAGCCAGATTGATGCTGGTCTTTAACGTTTTTATTGGTAACCCTACCCCAAAAGTTATGCCATAGTCCTCCAACTGGTGTTCATTGACCATCAGGTATGAATTGTAGTAATACCCTCCCAGGCGATAGGTCATCAGTTTATAATACCCCCTGAGGGCTTCCCCATCGGGTGTATATTCAGCCCCGAAGTGCATGGATGTGGCATTGGTTGTGGAGTAGTTTTCGCCCGACATGGAACCGCTCCAGTCCTGCATATAATAGTCGCCGGTGATAATTAGCTTATTAGGAATCCCGATTGCAATTCCCACCCCTACCTTTTGCGGGATATTAAGTGTGTTGAGTACAGTATCCTCACCTAAGATATAGACCGGATCGATCTCAACAGAATCATTGATCCAGGAGGGATCATCCGGGTAAAACGCGTTTTCTACTAAATACTCGTTTGAAATATCGGTACTGGCTTTAAAATCATAGATTCCACCCACAGAGAAGAAAAATTTATCGCCGAATACCTCTTTGTACTGAAGCCCCAGCGTGAAGACAGGTTTTCTCAGGTTAAGATTCTCCGTAGAATTAACATCCGAATAACCGGAATTCATTGGAAAATCGACCGCCCTTTCCCGGGTTAATTTGCCCAGCAGGTAATTCATGGTCACACCCAGCGAGATGCGGTCCAGCAGCTTGACAGAGGTCCCTGCATAGAAATTCATGATCCCACCTTCTCCCTTGTAGTAGGTATCCATGGCCATCCCATGGGTATAGTCGTTATACTCCTGTTTGATGTTGTAACCTATGCTGCTATAGGGAACGATTCCGGTCGAAAACCCCATGTATTTACCCATGGAGGAGGCAAAGGCCACATGGTGCAGGTTCATATTCCACCATGTATTAGAGTAATTTTCGGTCTGGTACTGGTTGTGGAAGGAGTTGGCTCCGAAATCAAAATAGACCGAAGTACTGTCCAGTGCGGAAAACGATGCAGGGTTCAGGTAGTTAATTCTGTTGTTCTCATGCAGGGCCAGCCCGGTTCCCCCCATGGCCTGGTTCTGTGCAACCCCCTGTTTGGCCATATCGCCCAACCCAAAACGGGTATAGGGTGAATAGGTATTAAACTGGCTAAATAGGGGAGTTGATATGATAAAGGTGACTACTAAACTGACTAAAAATGAACTATATCTCTCTGTCTGCATTGTGTTCCAATATTCTGTTAAGTCCGATCAGGTTCAGATTTGGGTCCACAAAGATGCTACTTTTTAACTTTCCAACAAAGTATTTTGCATCGCCACCGGTTAAAACTACCTGTAATTTAGGGTATTTCTGACTGATAGCCCCAATAAATCCGTCCATTTCGAACAGCAATCCGTTTATAATTCCCGACTGTATGGCCTCACGGGTACTTCTTCCCACCAGTGGTGGAATCTCTTCCGGACGTTCCAGGTGTGGTAAACGGGTGGTATATTTATTGAGTGATTTAAACCGTATCTCCACTCCCTGGGAGATGTTCCCCCCCACGAATTCACCCTTCGAAGTGACAATATCATAGGTGATAGCCGTGCCGGCATCTATTACCAGAACGTTCTTCCCCGGGTAAATAGTATATGCTCCTACGGCTGCAGCAATACGGTCATAACCCAGGGTATCGGGAGTGATGTACCTGTTTTCAAGTGGAATGGGAGTGGAGTGATTCAGCTCGATGCAGGTGACGTACAGATTGCTCAGGTAGTCGATGATCTCCCTGGAATAGTTAACCACCGATGAGATAATGGCACCCTTCAGTCCACCGTACCGAATATGGAAGTAGGAGATCTCCCGGCTGGTGATTTTTTCATAGGTAGCAACTTCGACCACGCGGTTGTGGTCGCATACGGCAATCTTTCCATAGCTGTTTCCTAGGTCAAGAACCAGGTTCATCTCTCATATCCGTTACTCAGTCTCAGCACAATTTGATACGCCTCTTCAATACTGTTTACATGATCGCTTCTCAGGCTCAGTTTCTCCTGCTCTTCGCGCATCCTGAAGATGTCCGGATTGGCCTGGATATTCCGTATCACCTCTTTGAACTTCTGAGAGCTATAGAAGGGTGATTCGGGGTTGCTTACAAAATACGTGATCAGAATGCTCTTTTTCAATACTATTTTTTCAACACCTGTTCGCTGGGCAAGCCAGCGAAGCTGAACCACCTTCAATAATTGTTCTGAAGGAGCGGGGAGAACCCCGAACCGGTCCAGGAGCATTTCCCTGAACTCCACCAGACCCTTTTCATCTTTGATGGCATCCAGTTTCCTGTAGAGTTCCACCCTTTCACTGATGTTGGAGACATACCGGTCCGGGAAAAGCAACTCCATGTCTGTATCGATATGACAATCAGCAAGAAACAGGGTCTCTTCAGGGGTCGTTTCAACTGGTTTCTCATAGAGTCCGCTAAACTCGGTCTCTTTCAGTTCGGAGATGGCTTCATTGAGGATCCTGTTATAGGTATCAAAGCCAATATCGGCAATAAAACCGCTCTGTTCAGCGCCCAGCAGGTTGCCTGCACCTCTGATGTCGAGGTCCTGCAGAGCAATGTTAAAACCACTCCCCAGAGTGGAGAACTCTTCCACTGCCTTCAGCCTCCTTCTGGCTTCCGTCGAAAGAAGGGTCACTGGTGGGGCAAAGATATAGCAGAAGGCCTTCTTATTTGATCGTCCAACCCGGCCCCTGAGTTGATGCAGATCACTCAATCCGAAGTTCTGACCGTTGTTGATAATTATTGTATTGGCATTGGGAATGTCCAGCCCCGATTCCACAATGGTGGTAGCGATAAGCACATCGTAATCTCCCTGCATAAAATCGAGTATCACAGATTCCAGCTTCCTGCCTTTCATCTGACCATGGGCCACCACCGACCTGATTCCTGGAACCACCCTGTCTACAATCTCCTGTATCTCCATGATATTCTGAACCCTGTTATGAATAAAGAAAACCTGTCCGCCGCGGCTCACCTCATATTCAATGGCCTCCTTGATGATCTCTTCGTTAAAGGGATGCAACTCTGTGATAATGGGGTGGCGGTTGGGTGGCGGTGTATTGATGATGGAGAGATCGCGCGATCCCATAAGGGAGAACTGCAGGGTCCTTGGAATGGGAGTAGCTGTCAGGGTGAGCGTATCTACATTCAGCTTCAACTGCTTCAGTTTCTCCTTCACGCCCACTCCGAATTTCTGCTCCTCATCGATAATCAGCAATCCCAGATCCTTGAATTCGATCTCCTT
>JAGLTY010000193.1 GCA_023135025.1 Bacteroidales bacterium
AGGCTCCCGGTTTTGGTGACAGGCGTAAAGAGATGCTGGAAGATATTGCCATCCTTACCGGAGGTACTGTTATTTCAGAAGAGAAAGGATTGAAACTGGAAGGTGCCGATCTGAGCATGCTCGGTCATACCGAAAAGATCTCCATCGACAAGGAGAATACAATCATTGTAAATGGTGGTGGTGAAAAATCGATGATTGATGCAAGGATAGGACAGATCAAAAAGCAGATCGAGAATACCACTTCAGATTATGACCGTGAGAAACTTCAGGAGCGTCTTGCCAAACTGGCAGGTGGTGTTGCTGTGATCTATGTTGGAGCAGCTTCAGAGATTGAGATGAAAGCCAGGAAGGACCTGTTTGAGGATGCACTCAGTGCTACCCGCGCTGCAGTTGAGGAAGGAATTATTCCCGGTGGTGGTGTTGGCTATATTCGTGCACTTGCGAAACTTGAAAAATTCAAAGGTTCAAACGATGACGAGAACATTGGGATTGCCATTGTGAGGAGGGCACTTGAAGAGCCTCTTCGCCAGATCGTCGAGAATGCCGGACTGGAAGGTTCAGTGGTTGTGAAGGAGATCAAGGATGGGAAAGGTGATTTCGGATACAATGCACAGACTGAGAAGTTCGAGAACCTGTTTGAAGCAGGGGTTATCGATCCTACCAAGGTGGCCCGCATTGCCCTGGAAAATGCTGCTTCTATATCAGGTATGTTCCTTACCATGGAGTGTGCAATCGTAGAGACCCCCGAGCCGGAACCCCCAATGCCAGCAGGCGGAGGTGCTCCCGGAATGGGCATGATGTAGTAGTTTACTTACATCAATATAACTTCAAGAGGCTGTTCGTTTGCGGGCAGCCTCTTTTTCAATTCTGGTAAATCACCCTGCATAGTGTATCTTTAACCGCAGATGTCTTTAAAAATCGGATACTCTATCATCCTGGCAATCAAACTGCTTTTGGCCATCCCGGGAGCACTTTATGCCCAGATCGAATTTAGATCTTCGGATGTTCCCATCGTTGTAATCGAAACCAACGGACAGGAAATCCCGGATGATCCCCGGATTGTTGCCGACATGGGTATCATTGACAATGGACAGGGAAACAGAAACTATATGACAGATCCCTTCAATGGTTACCAGGGAAAGATCAGCATTGAGGTTCGGGGCTCTACCTCACAGGATTTCCCTAAAAAGCAGTATGCGATTGAAACACAGAATGATGATGGAAGCAACAACAATGTTTCTTTATTGGGAATGCCCGTTGAAAATGACTGGATTCTTTACGCCCCATATAGCGATAAAAGCATGATGAGGAACATGCTGGCCTATAAACTGTCAGAAAACCTGGGTCATTATGCACCGCGTACAAGGAGCTGTGAATTGGTCCTTAATGGGGAGTATGCTGGTGTATATGTGCTCATTGAAAAGATAAAGCAGGATAACAACAGGGTAGATATTGCTGATCTCGACCCTGATGAGACCAGTGGTGATGATTTGACCGGAGGGTATTTACTAAAGCTGGACAGGCCTCCAGGTAAAAATACCATTACCTGGAATACCATAGCAACAGGTACCCGGGTGCAGCTCGTTTACCCCGGAAGCGATGAGTGTGCTCCCGAGCAGCAGGAATATATTGCAAATTACCTTGACAATTTTGAAGAGGCGCTCTATGCTGATAACTTTTCAGACAGCCTTGCGGGATACCGGGAATACCTCGATCTACCATCGGCGCTAGACTATTTCTTTGTCAATGAGATCGCGAAAAATGTGGATGCATACCGGCTTAGCACCTATTTCTACAAAGACAGGAACAGCCGGGGAGGAAAGTTGTGTTTCGGGCCGGTCTGGGATTTCAACATCGCTTTTGCAAATGTGGACTATCTTGAGGGTTACAAAGCCGATGGGCTGGTTACGCCAGGGCATCCATGGTGGAACCGGTTTTTAGAGGATACTGTCTTTGAGGATGCTTTAATGTCTAGGTGGAAACAGATAAGGGAAAATGAATTCAGCCATTCAAAAATAATGGGCATCATTGATTCAATGGCTGAAGATCTGGCAGAATCACAGCAAAGAAATTTCCAGTGCTGGGACATTTTGCTGTCCAACATCTGGCCCAACTACTTTATGGGTGGTTCATATCAGGCTGAGGTCACCTATTTGAAGGAATGGATTTTGGCCAGGATGAATTGGTTGGATGGCTATCTGAATTACAGCCCGGAGCCTGCCGGTCCTGTAACGGCTTATGAAACAAAGGCATATCCCAATCCATTTACCAGCTCCTTCACCTATGAGTTTAACCTCGGGCGAGAAGAGCATATTACATTGCAATTGTATGATTTCAGTGGAAGGCTGCTTGCTGAAATAGTGCCGGATTCGGAGTTTGGTGAGGGAACGCACCGGGTCACATGGAACAGCATGGATTCTGATCAAATATTACCAAGCGGATTCTACGCAATCGTTTTGAAGGCAGGAGGTAGCATTGTTTCCACTGACGTCATCATCAAATATCATTAATGTCGGCCATCACTGTAGCATTAAGTTATGGTCTGTCTATATATCCTGAAGAATCCTTATCTTTGTGAGCGCAAAAAAAAACGGCCGATTCCTTATGGATAACATTCGCAACTTCTGCATCATTGCCCACATCGATCATGGCAAGAGTACCCTGGCCGACAGGCTGCTGTTGAAAACCGGCACCCTGGATGAGAGGGATTTCCAGGATCAGGTGCTGGATGATATGGAACTGGAACGTGAAAGGGGGATTACCATCAAGAGTCATGCCATCCAGATGGAGCATGAGTACAAAGGGAAACATCATATACTGAACCTGATTGATACACCCGGCCATGTGGATTTTTCTTATGAAGTGAGCCGCTCCATCGCCGCCTGTGAAGGGGCCCTGCTTATTGTAGATGCCACCCAGGGGATCCAGGCTCAGACCATTTCCGTTCTCTATCAGGCCATCGACCACAACCTGGAGATCATCCCGGTGCTGAACAAGATGGATATGGATAGTGCCATGCCCGATGAGGTGAAGGACCAGATTGAAGATCTGATTGGCTGCGATCGCGGTGAGATTATCGAGGCGAGCGGAAAGACGGGACAGGGTGTGGAGGAGATACTGGAGGCCATTATTGAGCGGATTCCTGCTCCTGAAGGCGATCCGGAAGCTCCGTTGCAGGCCCTTATATTTGATTCAGTATTCAATTCATACCGTGGAATTTTTGCTTACTTCCGGATCATGAACGGTTCCATCCGCAAAGGAGAGATGGTTAAATTTGTGGCTACCGGGAAGGAGTACGATGCAGATGAGGTTGGGGTGCTGAAGTTAGGTCCCGAACCCAGGGATATTCTGTCGGCCGGTGATGTGGGTTACATCATTTCGGGGATCAAGACTTCCAAAGAGGTGAAAGTGGGGGATACCATCACCCATGTAGATCGCCCGTGCGGTGAGATCATATCAGGATTTGAGGATGTAAAGCCCATGGTGTTTGCCGGGATCTATCCGGTGGATGCCGATGATTATGAAGACCTTCGGAATTCCATAGAGAAACTCCAATTGAATGACGCATCCCTCACCTTTATCCCGGAATCATCAGCTGCACTGGGTTTTGGATTCCGGTGTGGGTTCCTGGGGCTGTTACATATGGAGATTATCCAGGAGCGGCTCGACCGGGAATTCGATATGGATGTGATCACCACGGTACCCAATGTCTCTTTTAACGTGATAAGCACCAAGGGGGAGCTGGTGGAGGTACACAATCCATCGGGATTGCCGGTTTCGACTGCCATCGACCATATTGAGGAGCCTTTTATCATTGCACAGGTGATCTCACAGGCCGAGTATGTGGGTTCAGTCATGAACCTCTGCCTGGATAAGCGTGGAACCCTGAAGAACCAGGTATATCTGACAAGCAACCGTGTGGAGCTCACCTTTGAAATGCCACTGGCGGAGATTGTATTTGATTTCTATGACAGATTGAAAAGCATCTCCAAAGGATACGCTTCCTTTGATTACCATCCCCATGGTTACCGGAAGGCCGACCTGGTGAAGCTGGATATCCTTCTGAACGGGGAGATGCTAGATGCACTCTCTACACTGATCCATCGCGATAATGCCTATGACTTTGGAAGAAGGATCTGTGTGAAGTTGAAAGAGTTGATTCCACGACAGCAATATGAGGTCGCTATTCAGGCAGCTATTGGTGCCAAGGTGATTGCCAGGGAGACGGTTAAAGCTTTACGAAAAGATGTTACTGCCAAATGTTATGGTGGTGATATAACCCGGAAGAGGAAACTGTTGGAAAAGCAGAAAAAAGGGAAGAAGAGGATGCGTCAGGTGGGGAACATTGAAGTACCGCAATCTGCATTCCTGGCCGTGCTCAAACTTGATTAAGCCTTTTGGCCTCTCTACCCTTCATCCAGTACCAGCTTGTAACCTTTCCCATGCACATTGATGATCTGCACTGCGGGATCCGGTTTCAGGTACTTTCGAAGCTTGGTAATATAGACATCCATACTTCTGGCATTGAAGTAGTTGTCGTCAATCCAAATGGCCTTTAGAGCAAAATTCCGTTCCAGAACCTGGTTGATGTTATTGCAGAGTAGCTTTAGCAGCTCAGACTCTTTGGTGGTCAGTTTTTGTTCTATTCCATTACCGGTGAGCATCTGCCTGTTCACATCGAACGAAAATGAACCAATCTCCCAGTT
Source organism: Bacteroidales bacterium (assembly GCA_023135025.1). Taxonomy (GTDB): domain Bacteria; phylum Bacteroidota; class Bacteroidia; order Bacteroidales. The sequence continues at coordinate 4,707 of JAGLTY010000193.1, forward strand.
CTCTTTGTCAACGCCCCGGTTACCCTTTGTTCGCCGGAGGATCGCTTCAATTCTGAACAGCAGCTCCTCCATACTGAATGGTTTGGTAATATAGTCAT
>JAGLTY010000194.1 GCA_023135025.1 Bacteroidales bacterium
GGCACTTCTGTTGCGGCTTTCGGGTTCACATTGTCCGGAAGCTCGCAGGATGATACCAGTACGCCAAGTACCAGTACCAAAAGATATATATTCTTCATTTTCATAGTTCTTCTGTTTAAATATATAACATTTAGAAATCGAGCTTCACGTTCACACCCACAGACCTCACGGACGGGAGAGCCCCATTCTCAATACCTTGCCTGTTACCGGCGGTGTACATAACCTCGGGATCGAAGTGCTCCACATTCTTGTGGATGATCCAGACGTTGCGGCCAACCACTGAAATATCAACCCCACGGATGAAGGAATCACCCAGGATGCTGGTAGGCAGAGAATAAGAAAGTGAAAGTTCACGAAGCTTCACATAGGAGGCATCGAATATATAACGTGCCTCGGGAGAGTTACCGTAGTGCCAGTAACGGCCCCACCTGAAGGCAGGCACGTAAACATCGTTGGGGGTACCATCTTCAAAGACGGCATCTTCGAAAATATTTCCACCACCATCGGCAACCGGGTCACGCTGGGGATTGCCCTTGGGATTGTTCCCTGCGGTCTCGGCATATACACCAGTGGCCCATCCATAACGGGTATTGAAGGAAGAAATATCGCCTCCTTTTTGGATGTCAATCAGTGCATAGAGGGACAAGCCTTTCCACGAAAGGCGGTTTGCGATACCCATGTTCCAGTCGGCCTGGATATTACCGATCACGGCAAGCGGATTGTCGCCCACCATCAGGTACCCATTGTCCTGAACGGTGATCTTACCATCGGTATACACATAATCGGTGCCCTTGATGGTCCCGTAGGGTTCCCCTGCGGCCGCTGTGATATACGTACCCCATTGTCTCATCAGCTGGAGACTAGGCACACCTTCCGCCAGCGAAATAACAGTGTTCTGGTTGGTAAACCAGTTCACGTCCAGGTTCCATGTGAAATCATTGGTTTTCACAGGTACGGCATGGAAGGCCACTTCAAGCCCCTTGTTCTCCACCTCACCGCCGTTTACATACATGCTGTTGTACCCGGAGGCCCTGGAAACAGGCACGGAGAAGATCTGGTCAAATGAATTGGTCTTGTACAGGGCCAGGTCAAATCCAATCCTGCTCTCAAAGAAGTACGCCTCAAGACCCACCTCCATACTGTTGGTAGACTCAGACTTCAGGTTGGGATTCTGGAGCGTATTGGCCACGGAGAAAAGTGATAGACTACCCCAATTGGTTCCCTGACCATAGGTGGAAATGGTCCTGTACGCACCTGTACCAGCACCTACCTGGGCCCAGTTCAACCTCAGCTTCAAATAGTTCATCCAGGCCAGGTCCTGCAGTCCACCAAGTTCATGGATGAGCAGTGTACCGGCAACAGAGGGATAGAAGTAGGTGTCCTCAGCATCGGGATTCAGTCCCCTCAGTGTGGAGGACTGATCCACCCTGGCGGTACCTTCCACATAGACAAAGCCGCCGTAACCCACGGAGACGTTACCGTAGAGACTCTGCTCACCCAGGATGCCCAGGTATTCAGAAACATTATAGGGATCAACCGAGTTGGTAACCGCATAGAGTTCAGGAACGACCAGTCCGCCTACTGTAGAACCGGTGATCCTTTGCTGCTGACGATGCCTGTAATTGGCACCAACCAGACCGTTCAGAGAGATATTCCCTAAATTCTTGTTGAATTTCAGCATCAGGTCGGTATTGGATTCCAGCAGGTTCCGCTGGCGGGTGGTAAAGTCTGAAATACCATTACTACCTATGGCTATACGTTCATTCTGAACATCATGATAGGTATCAACGGCCGTTCTGAGCGTAAGGGTCAGCCAGTCGGTAAATTTATAGTCTCCTGACACATATCCAAGAATCCGGTTACGGTAGTCATCCTGGTAGTTCTTATAACGCACCCAGTAAGGATTGTCAAAATAGATGGGCGAAAGACGATCAGGGGTCCAGTAGGCATAGTTCCAGGTCCGGTGTAGACCGGTGGGAGATTCATACTCTTCCAGTCGGGAGAAATCCACGTTGGTCTGGAACCATTGCCCGAAGGACTGCATAACGTTTCCACCCTGATAGCCCGTACCCAAACGGCCCAGGGTATTCTGGTGGGTATAAGATACGTTGGCACTTACAGTTAACTTCTTGCTTAAGTTGTAGCTTCCTGAGAAGTTCACACCGTGCTTTTTCAGTTCACTGTTGGGAAGAATACCTTTCTCATCGTAGTTGGTGTATGATAACCTGAAACGGCCATCCTTGTTGCCGCCGTCAAATGCAACGGTATTGACCCATTTGGTACTGGTCTCAAAGAAAGAGGTAAACCGGTTTTCCTCCGGCGGAGCAACCCAGGGCCTTTTCTCACCATAGTTATCTGCAGCCGGATCCAGGGCATCCCAGTGAACCACCATCAGGTTGGGATCAAATTTCTGGCCCCAGGAGGCATCATCTGCGGTGATCGCAATGTAATCGTTCGCTCCGTCGCCATCCACGTCACCCCACCAGAAATTGCTATAATCAGGATCCTCGCCGAAAGGTCCATAACCTGCACCGTACTCATACTGCTGTGTCGGAAGGGTTGACTTGTCGGCTTTCCCCACCATGAAGTTGGAGCTGACAGATACGCCAATCCCCTTGCGGGTCTTTCCTTTCTTGGTGGTAATCAGGATCACACCATTGGCGGCACGTGAACCGTACAGCGCAGATGCGGCAGCACCCTTCAGAACTGAGATTGACTCAATATCGTTGGGGTTAATGTCCTGGGCAACGTTACCGTAGTCGTATCCCCTACCATAATTATCATCTGCACTACTGGCATAGTTGCTGTTATCCACAGGCACACCATCAAGCACATACAGCGGCTGATTGTTTCCTGTTAAGGAGGTACTTCCCCGGATCAGAACGTTGGCAGATCCACCCATGGTATTGGGCGCCTTGATCTGCACACCGGATACCTTACCAGATAGGGAGGCAGCAAAGTGTGATGGAGAAGCAGAATTCACATCATCCCCATCCACTTCCTGAACCGAATAACCCAGTGATTTCTTTTCCCTGGAAACACCAAGGGCCGTAACCACCACCTCATCCAGTTCAGTTGAAGTAGATTCGAGAACTACATCAAGGATAGTCTGACCGTCCAATGCAAGCTCCTGGGTAAGCATACCCACAAAGCTGAACATCAGCGTAGCTGATGCATCGGGAACGGTGATTGAGTAATTCCCTTCAAAATCTGTTACTGCACCAATTGTGGTACCTCGTACCACAACAGATACACCGGGCAGAGCAGAGCCGTCATCGGCACTGGTCACATTACCCGAAACTTGTACACCCTGTGCCTGCAATAGGTTGAAACCTGCAAACAACAGAAGTGACAATACGAAAACAAATCTTTTCATAGATTTAAAGTTTTAGGTTTAATAATTAGCAATAGACTCTATACAGGGCCAAATCTATAAAAAAATAATGAAACACAAAATTATCATCTTCTCAATATTGACGGGCAATACAGGCTAATAGAAATGTACATTTGCTTCCGGATGAAAAAATTCACCAAATAATTCAACAAATCATGCCTCGCTATAGTATTGGCATAATGTAACTTATGTAAGACTATTTGAGTAAATGCTATTAGAATTGGGCTGACTATATCGGGGTGTTGGGGTCAATTATTCATTCCTGCAAACAGTAGTGCAGAAATAAGCCATTCTTTATATCTTTGAATAAATCAACCAAAATAGATAAATCACCATGAGAACACTGATAATAAATCTGGGATTGATAATTACGGTTACATGTACCGCTCAAAGTGTATCTGTACCTGATGGTTACGAAGCCAAGGAGAACCTGAGGGAGCTTGGCTCGGTTGATGGAACGGGAAATGTAAAAACCTTCGACAACAGGTATGAGGGTGTCAAAGGGACCCCTTATGTTTTTGAACAGTTTCGCCAGGGAGAGCTCTTCCTCAAAAATAAAAAGAAGGTGGTAGTTAAGGAGTTGAATTATAATTGTGTGGAGAATGAAATTGCCTATATTGATCCTGCCTCAAAGGTAACAATGCTGATAAACAGGTTCCAGGTGGACCTCTTTATGATCCACGATGGAACAAAGATGATAACCTTTGTACCTGTCAGACTTAAGGAGGACGCAGAAACAATATTTGCCCAGGTACTCTATAATAAGGGGAGTATGGTTTACAAAGTATACCAGAAAGAGTTTGTAAAGGCCAATTACGAGGGAGGATACAGTGCCGACCGTAAATATGATGAGTTTGTTGATAAATATAGCCTCTACTTTATGAAACAGGGCGATCATATACTCTACAAGGCCAGGAAATCAAAAAAGCATGTCATAGCTGCATTTCCAGGGAAGGAGAGCGAGATCTCATCCTTTATTAAATCCAATAAACTGGATCTTAAGAGAGAGGAGTCGATTGTAAAACTGTTGGAATATTATGATTCGCTCTAGTGCTGAATAAGAAGTTTCTGTGCGGCCACACCACCTTCTGAGCGTATCACAACCAGGTAGAGACCCTCCGGCAGTCCTGAAACATCAATTGTTTCAATAACTCGATTTATCACTGAAACCTTTCGACCTGTCGCAATTTCATAAATCTCGAGAGAACTGATCTGCTCCGGGTTCCTCATTGTGGCCATGCGATCGGCCGGGTTGGGATAGATCAGATCACCCTCCACAGAGATGGAGATAATACCGTTAGATCCCGATTGATCCTTTTCAATTTGAATGATAAATGCACGGCTAAGCTGGTTGCCATACGAATCGAGCAGTTCCATAAGCAGGTAACAGGTATCAGCAACC
>JAGLTY010000195.1 GCA_023135025.1 Bacteroidales bacterium
GAGATCGGGGGACAGGATGCCAAGTTCACCCGGATGAAGGATGGGATGGTCACCTTCTCTCATATGAATACGGTATGTGCGGCAGGGACCGGGAGTTTTATTGAGGAGCTGGCCGGAAGGTTGGGGGTGGAGCTAAAGGATTATGAGCGCCTGGCCATGGGCCGTCCGGCTCCCCTGGCCAGCGACCGGTGCACGGTATTTATGGAGCGGGATATCAACCAGCTGCTGAGCAATGGCTATTCTGTGGAAGAGGTACTTGCCACGGTCATTCACTCTGTGCGGGAGAACTACCTGAAGAAGGTGGCCAGTGAGGCCCATATCGGCAACCACATCTGTTTCCAGGGAGCCACCGCCAAAAACAGGGCGCTGGTCGCCGCCTTCGAACAGCGCCTTGGCAAACCGGTCTTTATCTCACCACTCTGTCACCTCACCGGGGCCCTTGGCACAGCCCTGCTCCTGAAAGAGGAGGAGGGCAAAAAAACAGAGTTCAGGGGGCTGGATCTCTATAAGAGAACCATCCCGGTACAGACTGAAACGTGTGAACTCTGTCTGAACCGGTGCACCATCAGTGTAGCCAGTATCAACGGGGAGAAACAGGCTTACGGATTTCTGTGTGGCCGGGATTATGAGACCAAAAAGTTTGTAAGCAAAGCACGAACCGGATTTGAGCTGATGAAGGAGCGCCGAAAGCTGATGAAGGGCCCGGGCCGTAAGGCTCAGGAACAGGAACAGCCAGGACCCCGGGTGGGCATGCCGGCTTCCCTGCACCTTAAAGAAGATCTGCCATACTGGACCGCCTTTTTCAGTACGTTGGGCATCCCACTTCAGACAAGCGAAGGATTCAGGGACTCGCTGAAAACCGGTAAGAAGATTGCCGGCGCCGAGTTCTGCGCCCCCATCGATGCCATGTATGGTCATGTGGTCCACATCGCCGAAACCTGCGATTATATCTTCATGCCAACCTACCTTGAATCGAGGGAGAACCCTGGAAAAGGAGAGCAGAACTTCTGTTACTACACCCAGTTCAGTGCCTCACTGGCCTACCTTAAGGGGCCCCAGGTGAGAGATAAACTGATCAGTCCCATGCTGAACTTCAGCAAAAGGAGCGATCACAATGCCAGGCTGCTTCTCAAGGGGCTGAAGCAGATGGGTTTTGATACAGTGACTCTGCAAGGGGTAACAGTCGCACTGAAAAAGGCGGAGAGAAAGGCCAGCCAGATAAAGGAGCGGTTGCAACAGCTGTTTCACGATAAACAGAACAGGGAAGATGTTTCGGTGGTATTGCTGGGACGACCCTATGTGGTCCTCTCCGATACACTTAACAAGGGAATCCCCGATATATTTACCGGGATGGGGATCACTGCCTGGTACCAGGACATGCTCCGGATCGATCCGGAACGGAACGAAACGTTCAACCGCCTGCTGGAGAAGACCCCGTGGCACTTTGCCTCCAATATCCTGCGTGCCGCTGAACTGATCGGGCGGACAAAAAATCTCTACCCGGTTCTTATCACAGCCTTCAAGTGCGCCCCCGACTCTTTCATTATCGACTATTTTAAACAGTTGATGCACCTCTATAACAAGCCCTACCTGATCATACAGATCGACGAGCATGATTCAAACACAGGGTATGAAACCCGGATCGAAGCAGCACTGCGTTCCTTCCGGAACCATGCCCGGACCGCAACAACCGTTCCGGATCCCGACCTGGGCTCCTTGCTGCCCCGGGTGGAGAGCAGTGTAGATGGGAGGACCCTCCTGATGCCCAACTGGGATAGTTTTGTCGGTCCTCTCGTGGCGGCCAATCTGAAGAGGGCTGGAGTGGATGCACGGCTGCTCGAACCGAATGAACTGGGGATCCGAAAGAGCATGGTGCACAATACGGGTCAGTGCCTTCCCATCAATATCATTGCCCAGAACTGTATCGATTATATCGAAAAGCACCATCTCGACCCCTCCCATACCGCCCTATGGATGATAGAGGGATACGTCAGCTGTAACCTGATACAGTACCCCTACTACATCAAGAAGATCATGGAGAATTACGGAAAGGGGCTTGAAAACACCTCGGTCTATTCTGGGAAAATCAGCCACCGTGATATTTCTATCAAGGTCACCTACTACGCCTATTTTGCCTATATGCTGGGCGGATTGTTCCACAAAACCGCCTGCCGCATCCGGCCCTATGAACATATTTCCGGCCAAACCGACCAGGTGTTCAAAAAGGTACACTGCGTACTTCTTGATGCATTTTTGGGAAAATCTTCGCTTGAACATGCCATTGAAAAGGGGCTGGCTCTTGTGGATGAGATTGAATATGACAGAACAAGCCGAAAGCCCCAGGTGGCCATCTTCGGGGACCTCTATGTGAGGGATAATGACACCATGAACCAGGGGCTGATCGGGGCCATCGAAGAGGCGGGTGGAGAGGCCGTCATAACTCCCTATCATGACTATGCAAAGATCACCTTTGATAATATGGTTCGTCGCGGCCACGAAAGGGGTGCACATGTGGAATCCAGTGTTAACAGGGCCCTCCTCTATGTGGTAAAATTCATGGATGAGCGGTACTATAAACCGTTCAGCAGACACCTGGGTCCACCCCCGGTAATCAAGCCGAAGGTACTGGAGAAACGGCTGAAACAGTTCAATATCGATCCCTTCCATGGAGGAGAGTCATACGACAATATCCTAAAGATCTTCTACCTGAAAGAGAACTACCCGGAGATATCCCTGTTTGTACAGACCAACCCCTCCTTCTGCTGCCCGGCGCTGGTGACTGAAGCCATGACCACCAGGATCAGGGAGTTGACAGGCATCCCCATTGTCACCCTTACCTATGATGGTACCAGCAACCAGATGAACGATGCCATTGTTCCCTATATCCGGAATGCAATGGCTACAAACAAGTAGATCCGCTTACTTCAGGCTTCTCAACCTCCTCAACCTGAGTGTGAGCACGATCCTGAATATGCCCAGGATCATAAAGGCCAATGCGGTCCAGACGGCAATGGAGATCCCCAGCAACATAGGGTGCCATAAGAAAACAGCAGCCAGCACCATCAGGAAGATACCCAGCGCAAATTCCCATGTCCAGTAATGGTGGTGATCCTTCCTTGATTCAGCCGCTTTCATAAAGATGGAGATGCTGTTCGCAATCAACCAGATTCCCACAAACAGGGTGATCAGTTTCAAAAGCAGGGAGGGATTAATCACCAGGGCAGCACCCACTGCCAGATCAAAAATATCGCCTGCCAGCTGAAACCCCCATCCAGGAATACCCCTGCGATGAGAGAGTGTGAAGATAAGTTGGGTGGTACCACTGATCAGGATAATCACGCCGATGAACTTGGTAATCTTTTCAAAACTCTCTTCAGGGGATCGTAAAATCCAGTATCCGATCAATATGAAGACCATGCCAAACAGCAGTGGAACCCACCACTATAGCGGTTTTCTTGTTTCTGTTGCCTCTTGATTCATAGTGGTATACTTTTATTGGTTAATCAGATGTTCTTAATAAAGATCGAACAAATATCTGATCCGTCAAACAGTCCCGAAATATATCTATTTCAATCCAAACAGAGGTCTTAAAAATCTTACCCTTCTGATAACCAACTCATAAAAAGCAAAACATCCCACGAAAGTAAAGGTCATAATAAGGACGAATTGCAGCAACGGAGAAATATTAAAAGGAATGATCAGGTATGAGCCCAGGTATAGAAAGATCATATGGATAATATAGATCGGATAGGCTCCCTGACTCAGATAGCTTAATGTTTTACCCGGTCTGTTCAAGTACTTATAAGCGAAGCCAAAGGCTGCAAAGATCCACATATTGGATTCAATGGCAAGCAAATAATGAGGTGCTTTCAGCTTGAATTCAATGTAGCGAAGCAGAAAGAGCAGCACTGCGACAGAGAGAGTGAGCCATCTCCATTTACGTATGGTTGACCAGAACGCCTCTCCACTGTATATAAAGCAAAACCCAAACAGAAAAGCCAGCAGTCCCAATAAAAAACCGTGCAAAGTCATCGCATATGTTTCATAGACCTGGGGTTTTATCAGCAATACTTCCAGGACAAAAGCAGCAACGACCAACAGCACCCCCCCCGGCGTGCTGAAAAGCTTTATTAATCCCTTGTGAATCCTGCTTCCTTCGTTTCTCTTCAGGTAGAAGAAGAGCGGAGATAACAGGACCACATAGGCAAATATATTGGCCAGGAACCATAGATGAACCGGGTGGAGAGAATAGGTTATATCCTGGTGATAATATTTTTGCCAGATGAAAACGTGTACCGGAACAATGACAACCATTCCAAAGAGAAAGGGCAACAAAATTCTCCTTCCTCTTTCAAGCAGAAGCTGCTTCCAGCTCCTTTTCCGGATGGCAAAACAGACCCCCATTCCGGAGACAAAAAACAACAGGGGGATTCTCCATATATTCAGCATAGACATCGGTACCCACAGGGCCTCCAGCGGCTTTTCACTCTGGATAAACCCGATAAACACGCCCCAGGGCTGGAATACAATTCCAATGTGATAGACCAGGAGCAGTCCAATGGCAATGACCCTCAGCCAGTCAATATCGTATCTTCTGTTTGTGATTGGCATCTCTCTCTTTTTCAAAGAAGTTTGTTTAACGCAGCATCTCTGCAATCACAGGGCGGGTCTCCTCAATCTGCTTATAATCCAGTTTAAATCCTAATGGTCCAAGGTCGCGGCTGAAGATATCGTAGATAAATCTGACATCCTCAAAGGGACCTGCCACCGAT
>JAGLTY010000196.1 GCA_023135025.1 Bacteroidales bacterium
TTTGGAAACAGCCCCCTGTTTCTCCTGCTGACTCCTGCGAATCTGATGTAGTTCCTTGGAGGCGTTGTCCCGGATTTTCCCATGTTTATTCAGAATCTTCTGAATTCTGTCCCCCACGAACGGGAAAACCTTAACCGGTTGGCAAAGCTTATCAAGAACAGGGTAATTCTCCTCCTCATCCGATTTGAAGAAATGCAATATGGCACGAATCGAATCGAGGCTCTTCAACAGATCAAAAACCTCCTCTGTTAGCAGGTAGGTTCCCTCCACCTCCGCATTCTTCAACGCCTCCCGGTTATCGATAAAATGCTGAATGGGAAACTCATCCTCATGCTCATTGATCTCCTTGAACTCCTCCACCAGTTTCAGCTCATGAAGAATGGATTCATGATCGGTCATAAATTCCATCTCATCGACCCTTTCCCTGCCGGGATCAAAGAGGCAATGGGTCTTGACCAGTTCACGAATGCGGTCAAATCCAATTTTCGATTCAAAGTGTTTAGGGTAGATCAAATCAGCCTTTTTTTTTACCCTTCAAAAGTAATAAAAAAGGCCTCTTCTCTTTGAAAAAAAAGTTAGCTTTATCTGTTCAACATCAAAACAGTTCTTCTACAATGTTAAATCGAAAAATCAATATGGGAATGGTCGGCGGAGGAACCGATGCATTCATTGGGGCGATTCACCGTCTCGCAGCTTTAATGGATAATCAGATTGAATTGGTTTGTGGCTGTTTCAGTGTCGACCCTGAAATCTCAAAAGAATCTGGTAAACTCTATTTCCTTCCTGAAAACAGAGTATATGATACTTACCAGGAGATGTTTGAAAAAGAGGCACAACTACCTGAAGGTGAGCGCATGGATTTTGTAACTATCGTCACACCTAACTTTGTACATTTCGATCCGGCCATGATGGCGCTTGATAGTGGATTTCATGTTGTTCTCGATAAACCCATCACATTCACTTTGGATGAGGCCATTCAACTGAAAGAAAAAATTGATGAGACCGGATTAACCTTCGCTTTAACCCATACCTATTCGGGTTACCCGGCAGTAAAACATGCCAGACAGATGGTAGCCGATGGGGAGCTGGGTATCATCCGTAAAGTTTATGTTGAATATCCACAAGGATGGCTTTCATCGAAACTGGAAGATACCGGCAACCCGCAGGCAAGCTGGCGTACCGATCCCAAACGATCAGGGAAAGCAGGTAGCATGGGAGATATTGGCACACATGCCCACCATCTGGCTGAATATATTACAGGCCTGAAAGTCACTGAACTTTGTGCAGAACTTAAGGTGTTTGTTCCCAATCGTTTGCTGGATGATGATGGTGCTGCTCTCTTGCGTTTTGACAATGGTGCAACCGGTATTTTAATGGCTACCCAGATTGCTGCAGGTGAAGAAAATGCTATTAGAATCAGGATTTATGGTGATAAAGGCGGCCTTGAATGGGCGCAAATGGAACCCAATTCATTAATTGTCAAATGGCTGGATGCACCCATGCAGGTATTGCGTGTTGGAACAAGCATGAACAGTGATATGGCAACGCACAATACCCGTACGCCCGGCGGCCATCCTGAAGGTTACTTAGAAGCCTTTGCAAATATATACCGCAACTTTAGTTTAACGGTACGGGCCAAAGCAAACGGTCAGGTTCCAACTGCCGAAATGCTCGATTTCCCGGGAGTAGAAGATGGCATTCGTGGAATGCAATTCATCGATACAGTTGTTAGCGCAGGCTACAACGACGAGGTGAAATGGGTAAAATTCGGAGGAGTATAGAGCCTCTCATAACCCCTCCTAAGCAGTTGCAAACTCAGGGAAACAGAGCTGGGTGAAAATTTAAATATTACAGGTATCATATGGAATACGGATTTATCTTTGATATGGATGGCGTCGTCATCGACAGCAATCCATATCATAAGATCGCCTGGGAGAAATTCCTCACCAAACAGGGGGTCCCCTATGACGATCAACTCTTCGATAATCTCCTCTCGGGACGAACCGGCCCCACCTCACTCCGATTGCTTTTTGGCGACGGCCTTCCCCAAGAGCAGCTAAACATATACCTGGAAGAGGTGGACAGAAACTATCAGACCATCCTCCGTCAGACCGAAGATGTCAGGCCCATAACGGGTGTGCACGCATTTCTCGATCAGATTACCGGGAATGGTCAGAGGCTGGCTCTGGCCACCTCAGCACCCACCCTGAATATTGAACTGGGACTACAGAAACTGAAGCTGGAAAACGTTTTCGAGCATATCGTGGGGAAGGTAGATGTGACCCACGGGAAACCCCACCCGGAGGTCTACCTTACTACACTGGAACGATTGGGAATGGCCGCTGAGAATTGCGTCGTATTCGAAGATTCAAAAGCAGGCATCCAGTCGGCCCGAAGCGCAGGCATCCAGGTGGTGGGCGTTGCATCGGGACATAGCAAAGAGGAGTTGCTGGAGGAGGGCGTTTCCCTGGCAGTGGATGATTTCAGCAACCTGGACCCTGACCGGGTCCTTTCACTTATCCGGTAAACTAAATAATTATTTCAATATGAAAAGAGCAGCCATTCTTATGTTTTTGACGGCCATGCTGGCCCCTGGTCTTATAGCTCAGGTAAACCTGGATTACCAGAAGCCTTCCGATGAGATTCTTGAACTGGTGGATGTACCACTTGCACCCTCTGTTTTGATGGACAACAACATGGAGAATATGATACTCCTCTACAGGGATGCCTATAAAACCATTGAGGAGCTCTCCAGGAAGGAGCTGCGGCTGGGCGGTCTGAGAATCGATCCTGTGACCAATATAGGAAGCCGGACAACCTTCTACAATAATCTCAAAATCAAAAACCTTACTGAAAAGGATGCCACAGTAAAAGAGGTAAAGGGTCTGCCCGATCATCCAAAACTGGCCAACCTCACCTGGTCGCCCGATCAGAAAAAGATGGCCTTTACCCACACCACATCCACCGGGGTGGAGGTCTGGGTACTGGACCTCCCATCAGCAAGTGCGAAAAAAGTAACGGAGGCACGCATCAATGCCAATTTGAGGGATGTAATCAACTGGTTCGAGGATAGCCAGACGATCCTGGTCAAGATGATCTCCTCAAAAAGAGAACCCCTGATTGATGTGGGAAATGCAGTTCCAAGCGGTCCCACCATCTCAGTGGCCGATGGGAAAAAGGCTCAGAACCGAACCTACCAGGATCTGCTGCAGAATAAAAACGATGAGCATAACTTCGAACAGCTGGCTCTTTCAGAGATTCACAAGATCTCCCTGGACGGCACCAGCGAGGTGTGGCTGGAAAGCGCCATGTACAGCAGCATCAGCTTTTCGCCTGATGGCAATTATGTGATGGTAACCACTGTTGAGAAACCATTCTCCTACCTGGTTCCCTACTATCGCTTTCCATCCACCACTACTGTTTATACCAGTGGAGCGGAGAAGGTGGAAACGGTCCTGGAGGTTCCCCTGATCGAAGACCTGCCCAAAGGCTTTATGGCGGTGCGGAAAGGACGAAGAAGTATGAGCTGGAGAAGTGACAGACCTGCTACTCTGGTGTTTGCAGAAGCACTTGATGAGGGCGATCCTGAAAACGAGGTGGAACAGAGGGATGAGCTTTTTCAACTGGAGGCACCCTTTAACGGCACCCCGATATCACTGTTAAAGACCATCAACCGTTACACCTATATTCAGTGGGGTACCGACCAGGTAGCCATCGCACATGACAACTGGTGGAACAGCCGGAATAGCAAAACCTACCTCTTCGATCCATCCGATGCCTCCCGCGAGCCGATCGTACTGTATGACCGCAATTACCAGGATCGTTACAGCGATCCGGGCCGATTTGTCACCTGGAGAAATGAATATGGAAGCAGAGTCCTGACCATTCAAAAAAACAATCTGTTCCTGATTGGTAGCGGTTATACAGAGAAGGGACAGTTCCCCTTCCTGGACCAGATGAACCTGAAAAACAGAGAGACCAAACGGCTCTATCGGTCGGAATATACCGACAGACTGGAGAACCTGAGTCAGTTTGATGTGGAAAAAAACAGGCTGCTTGTACGTATTGAATCGCCCACCGATTATCCCAATTACTATTTCAGAGATTTGAAAAAGAATAAGTTACAACAGATCACAGCCTTTGAAAATCCTTTTAAGAGTATTCAGAATGTACATAAGGAGGTGATAACTTATCAACGCGACGACGGACTGGAGCTCTCCGGGACCCTCTACCTGCCCGTTGGGTATGATATGGAGAACAAGGTGAAGGCCCCCATGATCCTCTGGGCCTACCCCCGTGAGTATAAGGACAAATCCAGTGCCGGACAGATCACTGCCAATTCCAACCGGTTTACCTACCCCAACTACGGATCGGCCATCTACTGGGTGGCCAAAGGATATGTGGTACTGGACGGGGCAGCCTTCCCCATTGTTGGAGAGGGAGATGAGGAGCCCAATGACTCTTTTTGTAAACAGCTGGTAGCCAATGCAAAGGCTGCTATCGACGCCGTGGATAATATGGGGTATATCGACCGGACCAAAGTGGCAGTAGGTGGACACAGCTATGGTGCCTTTATGGTGGCCAACCTGCTCTCCCACTCCGACCTGTTTGCCGCGGGTATCGCAAGAAGCGGAGCATACAACCGTACCCTTACTCCTTTTGGATTTCGGAGCGAAGAGCGCAATTACTGGGAAGCTCCGGAGGTTTACTATACCATGTCACCCTTTATGCATGCCGATAAGATGAAAA
>JAGLTY010000197.1 GCA_023135025.1 Bacteroidales bacterium
AGGTTTTCACTGATACCATATGTATTGGGCCAGGCGACCCATGAAAAAGAGACGGGCGACCCTGTCAACTATACAGGGAGTGCGGGACTGGATGCCAAGGTGATCCTCTCCACCTCCATGAACCTAGATGTAACCATCAACCCCGACTATTCACAGGTAGAGGTGGACCGGCAGGTAACCAACCTGGACCGCTTCGAACTCTACTTCCCGGAAAAGCGCAAGTTTTTCCTGGAGAACAGCGACCTCTTTGCCAACCTGGGTACCCAGAACCTGAGACCCTTCTTCTCCAGGAGGATTGGCCTGGACTCCCCGGTGATTGCAGGTGCCAGGCTCAGCGGAAATGCGGGGGAGAACTGGAGAATCGGACTGATGAATATGCAAACCGCTGTTAAGGATCTGAGTTCGGCCGATAACTTCAGTGTGGCGGTGTTGCAGCGTAAAATATTGAGCCGCTCCAATGTGGGTGTTTTTATGACCAACAAACAGGTCCTTGCCACCCCTGAGGATACCGCCTTCAATGCCTATGATTTCAACCGCGTCGCAGGAACAGAATTCAACTTTGCAAGTGCCGATAACAACTGGACCGGGAAGGTTTTTTACCACCAGTCATTTAACCCGGGTCCCGAGGGCAACCGCTTTGCCACTGCCGGAATGATCTCCTATGACAAAGAGCAGTTCTCTGCCGGATGGAACCAGGCATACGTAGGCGGAAACTTCCTGGCCGAAATGGGATTCGTCAGGCGTACCGGTTACCACCAGTCCACCCCATCCATTGGCTATAAGTTTTACACCATGACAGAGAGGGTGGCTTACCACGGCCCAAAGGTTGAAGCGGATTTCTTCTTTGAACCAGATCTCTCCCTTACGGACCGGGAAATAGAATTGAGCTATTCATTGATGTGGAGGGACCGCAGCTCCATTTCCCTTGGACTGGAAGAGGGGTACCTAAGGCTGCTGGAACCCTTTGATCCTACCCATACCGGTGGAGAAGAGATTCCTGCCGGTTCAGAATTCAACTGGAACGAGGTCTCCCTTATGTATAGGTCCACCATGAAAAGGCTCTTCACCTTTATGGCAGCAACACGCTATGGTGGTTTTTATGGCGGCACCCGGGCAAGCTTTGAGGCTGAGATAAACTACCGGGTTCAACCCTATGGAAGCCTCTCCCTGGTCTCAGCATATAACAGGATTCTGATGCCCGAACCCTATACCAGCATGGACCTGATACTGGTGGGCCCCAAGCTTGACATTACCTTTACTGAGAAACTCTTCTTCACCACCTTTGTACAGTACAACAACCAGATCGACAATATAAATGTGAACATGAGGCTACAGTGGCGCTATGCCCCTGTCTCGGATCTCTACAATGTCTATACCGAGAACTCCTACCCCTCTGGCTGGACCACCAAGAACCGTGGGATTGCAGTGAAACTCTCGTACTGGTTTAATTAACAAAGGGCAAACCTATTTGAAGTTCCCCACTGCCACCAGGTAGTGCTGTGTGCGGAAAAAGAGCATGTCTTCCGAAATAGCCGGAGAGGCCATGATCAGGTCATCCATGGGGTTCCTGGAGAGGAGTTCAAACTCCCGGCCAGCCTTTACCACCACCACATCGCCCTGCTCCAGGGAGTAGTAGAGTTTTCCGTTGGAGGCAACTCCCGAAGCGGTGATCCCCATGGCATCGGGGATTCGCTCCTTGTAGATCACCTCACCGGTTCTGGCATCAAAGCAGGTGAGGTTCCCGTTCATCCGCAGGTTATAGAGATAATTCCCATAGACCAGGTTGGTGGGCATATAGGCAGCTCCCCGCTTGATACTCCATACAATATTATCGCTGGTGGTACTCTCCCTGTCCAGGGTGATATCACCCCTGGCTTCCGGACGAATGGCAAAAATGGGTTGATAGCGTCCGTGAGAACCGTGGATAAAGATCAGTCCGTGTGCAAAAACCGGTGTCGGTACAGGGGCATCTCCCCCATTGCCCAGTCTCCAGAGCTCCTCGCCGGTATCAAAATCATATCCGCCGATCTGGCTGAACCCATTAACCACAATCCACCGCTCTCCATCTTTGTTAAAAAAGTTAGGGGTGGACCAGGTGGCCACATCCTCCCGGGGTGTCCGCCAGATCTCCTTCCCGGTTTCAAGATCGAGGGAGGCCAGGAAACCATCCCCCACAATATCACACTGCACGATCACCCTGTTTTCGTGAATGATGGGCGAACTGGCAAAGCCCCACTCCACATCGGGGTCGGTATATGGACCAGCATTGATCCTTCCAAACATCTTTTTCCATACCAGCTTTCCCTCAAAATCGTAGCAGTACAGACCATCCGACCCGAAAAACGCAACCACGTACCTGCCATCGGTGGCCGGGGTAGGGTTGGCATGGGATGACTTGGTATGCCTTTCAGTTACGGGAACCCCTTTGTGGACCAACCGCTCCCACAGTAACTCACCACTTTTCTTATCAATACAGTAAACCCTGAATTCATGTTCAGAACGGTCGCCCACCTCATCAATATCCCCATAGAGTCCCACCTTCAGGGAGTCGCTACCGCTGCCGCTGATGGCTGTGGTTATAAATAACCTGTCGCCCCAGATGACCGGACTGGAATGACCCAGCCCCGGGATCTTTAACTTCCAGAGGATATTCTCCCCGGTAGTGATATCCCACCTATCGGGCAGTTGGTTCGATTCAACAATCCCACTGGCAAAAGGGCCGCGGAACTGGGGCCACTGGTTATTGTATTCAGTCTGAGCATCTACTGAAACAACAGCGAGAAGTATACTCAGCAGTAAGAGAGTCTTTCTCGATTTCATAAGCTAAAAATTACCGCTATCCACGTCCTTGATGAATTGCATGACGCCCCCCATATAATTCTTTTGATCGTCATATTGGGACAGATGACTTCCATTGGGGCAGAGTAAGAAACGACCCCTGGGAAGCTGGCCCGACATCCACTCCATATGTTCCGGATCCATGGTGTCGTAAGTGGCACCAACAACCAGCATGGGGACAGTGATGCTGTGAAGATCTTTTGAAATATCCCAGTGATAAAGAGTGGCATCATCGGTAATTCCAAATTCACTGGGTCCCTGCATATAGACATACACTTCGGGGTTCATATGCCTGAAAGCCAGGTTTACCGACTGGGGCCACTTCTCCACCGGCATTCTCAACAGGTGCTCGGTGTAGTAATGTTCCATAAGCAGGTCCATATAACGCGGATTGCCGAAGTCGTTTCTTGCTTCCATTTCCATAAGCTTCTGAAGTACCTCCGGATCCATCTGGGGACCAAGCACCTCATGGGCATATTTGTTATAATCGGGAACGCTGGACATCATATTAGAAATAATCAATCCCTTTATTTTATCCTGATGCTTCAGGGCATACTCCATGGCCAGTATTCCTCCCCAGGACTGCCCCAGTAGATAGAAATTTTCGCTATCCAGGCCCAGTGCCACCCGCACCTGCTCCACTTCATCCACAAATCGCTCTATGGTCCACAGGGTAGTATCGGAAGGTTGATCGCTGAAGTAGGATCCCAGCTGATCGTAATAGATGTATTCTATCCCTTCAGAAGGTAAATAGCCATCGAAACAGTCGAACATCTCATGGGTTCCTCCGGGTCCTCCATGCAACAATAGTAACTTCATGGTAGGATTGTTCCCTACTCGTTTGGTCCAAACCTTAAAATCCCCTTTTGGAGTGGAAATGGGAATCATCTTTATACCTCCCGTCAACTGATCGTCCCGTTCCGAGAAATCCAGGTAGCTATGCAACGAATCTGGATTGTCACCAGTCCCTTTTGGGGATTCAACACATCCCTGCAGCATAAAAAATGCAAATGCAAGTAGGTAAAGAGATCGAATCATTTTGGAATTGGTTTGGTTACCATGCAAGATACAGAATCCTGAATTGAGGGCCTCTAAGAAGCTACTGGAATTACGAATTGCTTGAGACTGACGCAATTAAATGTTAAAAAAACCGAACCTGTTGTCATCTTTTCCGTAAAACGAACTAATATGAAAATTTCGAAACCCATATTTACGATCATATAAAAAAGAATCTTTATGAATACTTCTACCCTCAAAGTAAGAACACTCCTGATTCTGGTGTTTATTTCTGTGATGACGCTTACCCATGCCTTGCCGGAAGAAACGGAGTATCCGGGCACCATTATACACGAAGGTTATGCTGATGAGCGTAGATGGGGTCCGCTTCCTATCGGTTTTGACTTTGATTTTTTTGGAAACACCTATAGCGAGTTTTTTGTGTCCTCCAACGGCATGGTGACGTTTGGGTCCGGGTCAAACGCATTTAATAACCTCAGCATTCCTGATGCCACCAAGCCGCATAATTATATCGCCGCATTCTGGGATGATCTGATTGTCCATAATACGGGTGATATTATGTATCAAACCATAGGAACTGCGCCCAATCGAAAATTGGTAATTCAGTTTAATAACATGTCTTTCTGGGGCTCTGACATTTTGCTAGGTACCATGCAGGTCATCTTGTATGAAGGCTCAAACAATATCCAGATTCAGTACAGAAATATTGTTGATTTAGTATCCGGCAGGGCCAGTGGTAACTCTGCTACCATCGGATTAGAAAATATTGATGCTACAATAGGCGTATTGAGCTCTTATAACACTGCCGATTACATTTATAGTGGAAGAGCTATTTTGTATACTCCCAACGGAGGTACTTATACCGTTGATGACAATGCACTTTACGATGGCATT
>JAGLTY010000198.1 GCA_023135025.1 Bacteroidales bacterium
ACTTCATTTTCATCAACACCTAATTTGTCTACGATGATTGCTTTTACTCTTGATGCAATGTCAGACATGACTGTAAAATTTTTAATGAATAATATTAGTTATTTTTAACGCTGCAAAGAAATGCAAAATTCGACTATTTTCAAAACAAAATGAAGAACATAGCCATATTTGCCTCCGGATCAGGGACAAACACAGAGAATTTAATTCGTTTTTTTCGAACGAGCCAGTTAGGCAGAGTTCGTATTGTACTTACTAACCGTTCGGAAGCAGGGGTTATTGAACGGTCCCAATCACATGATATTGAGTCGATTATATTTACCAGGGCACAATTTTATGACTCAAATGAAGTGGTTGAGCTGCTTTTCGAACGGGGCATCGATTTTATTGTGTTGGCCGGTTTTTTATGGCTTGTACCCGACACGCTATTGGAATCTTACGAAAATAGGATAGTTAACATCCATCCTGCGCTGCTTCCAAAACATGGAGGAAAGGGGATGTACGGGAACCATGTTCACCAGGCAGTGATAGATGCAGGAGAGAAGGAATCAGGTATTAGCATTCACTATGTGAACCGGGAGTATGACGAAGGAGATATCATTTTTCAAGCGCATTGTGTTGTTGAACCTGACGATACGCCGGCCACCCTCGCAGGAAGGATTCATGAGCTGGAATATGCCCATTTCCCCGTGGTGATTGAAAACTTACTAAAGGAGCTTTAAAGTGCCAATGGTGAAGGCACGGACAACTCCGTATGCCTGCCGCTTATCTTCATGTACAGGCTCAACAGGAGGAGCCTTCACCTTCAGTGGATTGACCGCACTGCCATTCCTGTAGAACCTGAAGTCGAGGTGCGGACCGGTAGCCAGGCCAGTGCTGCCCACATACCCGATCACATCACCCTGCTTAACATAAACGCCCTGTCTGACGCCCTTTCCATAACCACGAAGGTGCATGTAGGTGGTTGAATAGACGCTGTTATGTTTAATTTTTACATAGTTGCCACCCCCCCCCTTCTGATAACCCACCTTTGTTATGACGCCGTCACCAACCGTATGAACCGGGGTGCCTGAGGGGGCTGCATAATCGACCCCATGGTGCGGACGCCTGATTTTTAGTACCGGGTGATATCTGGAGTGGGAAAAGCCTGAGCTGATCCTGGAAAACCTGAGGGGTGCCTTCAGAAATGCTTTCCGCAGACTGTTGCCCTCTTCATCGAAAAAGCTCCTGATACTGTCCTGCACAAAGGGAATAGCCCAGAAATCGGTCTCATTATGGTAAAACCATGCCCCGACGATTTTGTTGATACCAATGGATTGTGAATTCACATAGGACTCTTCATAGATAACCTTGTACCTGTCTCCCTGCTGTATTCCGAAAAAGTCGATGGTCCACGCAAAGATTTCGCTTAACTCCACCGCCAGCATAGGATCTGCATCGGCTGCCTGCATCGATTCCCATAGCGATGTTTCAATAACTCCTGAGGCAGACTGGAGCCTCGTCTCAACAGGCTTTCGCTTATTTCTTGCCCATATGGAATCGGCATCAATACCGATGATCACATAATGGAGCGGATCCTTTTCATAGACAAAAACGGTTTCCGCATACCGGGGAACTTCTGTAAGGCTATCGATCCTGGTGTAAAACAGGTAACGGTTACCGGGCTTTATTTTTCGCTCATTGATCAGCGTGTCGGGCAGCAGGGAGATTTTGTAGATCTCCTGCAGGGTCAGACCATGTGGCAACAGGAGATCGGACAGGGTCTGATTGCGGCGCACCTCTCCTGTTACAATGTTATAGAGATCCAATGGAATCCCGTAGATATCTTTTGCCTGAACAGTTGTATCGGGCTCAATCGATTCGGTTGTTATCGATGCTGCTGTCGTGGATGGCTGAGTATTGCAAGCCTGCAAAAAGATTGCAGCCACAATAATTCCTATCAGAAGAGATAACCTGATAATCTGGATTCCCTGTTGCTTTCTCATAGCACGATATTGATGATCTTTTTGGGAACATGGATAAATCGTTTGGGATTGTCTCCTCCGGTCCACTTCTGTGCGGTTTCATGAGCCAGGACCTGCTCTTTGATCTCCTCTGCTGCCATATTCAGTGGAAGCAGGATCTTAAACCTGAGCTTACCATTGATCATTACAGGGTATTCGTGGGAGTCCTCCTGGAGCATCGATTCATCAAACAGGGGCCAGGCGGCTTCAGCAATGGAGCCTCTGTTGCCCAGGATGCTCCATACCTCCTCTGCCAGGTGGGGTGCAAAGGGACCCAGCACCCTGATAAAAGCTTCCGCTGTATGACGGGTTACCTTCCCCTTTTTTATGGCGAGATTGGTAAAGATCATCATCTGGGAGATAGCAGTATTGAAGTGAAGCGCCTCCACATCGCCTCCCACCTTCTTGATGGTGGCGTGCAGCAACTTCAATACCTCCCGGTCCTCCTCACCCTCGTGGTAATGAGCCTGGTCGGCAAAGAACTTGAAAACCCGGTTCAGGAAATTGTAAACCCCCTTTACCCCATTTTCGACCCACGGTTTTACTGCATCGAGCGGACCCAGGAACATCTCATAGAGGCGAAGTGAGTCGGCTCCATAACTGGATACTACATCGTCCGGATTAACCACATTTTTCAATGATTTGGACATTTTGGCCACAATTTGTTTTAGCGGTTCACCGGTACCGGTATGGAAATGGTGACCATCTCTCTCCTCTACCAGGTCGCAGGCCACCTTGGCTCCGGCCTCTGTTTCATAGGCAAAGGCGAGGATCATCCCCTGGTTAAACAGTTTGGTGTAGGGTTCATCGGTAGAGACAATACCCAGATCGAAAAGTACTTTATGCCAGAACCGGCTGTAGAGCAGGTGAAGTACCGCATGTTCGGCACCCCCCACATAGAGATCCACCGGTAGCCAGTAGTTCTCCTTTGCTTTGGAGAAGGGCTCCTCCTCATTTTTGGGGTCTATGTACCTGAGATAGTACCAGCACGACCCGGCCCACTGTGGCATGGTATTGGTTTCACGTCTGCCCTTGCGGCCTTTGGAGTCGGTCACATGGAGCCATTCAGTGGCATTGGCCAGCGGCGATTCACCATGGCTTCCCGGCTCATACTTCTCCAGTTCGGGGAGTAGCAGGGGTAGCTGGGAGTCCTCCAGCAATGAGATCTCTCCGTCTTCCCAGTGGATCACCGGGAAGGGCTCTCCCCAGTAGCGCTGTCGGCTGAAGAGCCAGTCCCTGATTTTGTAATTGATGGCTTCCGCACCCAGTCTATTCTGGTGCAGCCACTGTATGGTCTTTGCAATTCCCTCCTCTTTGGAGAGTCCGTTGATATCCAGTCCGGTCTCTACCGAGGCAGAGTTGACATAGCGTCCATCGCCGGTCCAGCAGGCTTTCCCCTGCAGCACCTGTTCCCGCAACGCTTTATCGTCTGTATCAGGATCGAGTATGCAGGGGATGGAGAGCGAAAATGCAGAGGCAAATTCAAAGTCACGGGTATCGTGACACGGAACAGCCATAATGGCCCCGGTTCCATAACCCATCAGCACATAATCGGCCACCCAGATGGGCATCTTTGTATTGTTCACAGGATTGATGGCGTAACTGCCTGTAAAGATGCCGCTCTTCTCGCGGGAGAGGTCCGAACGGTCCAGCTCCGATTTCAACCCGGCCTGGGCCACATAGGCATCCACCTTTGATTTCTGTTCTGTGGTTGTAAACTTCTTCAGCAGGGGGTATTCAGGTGCAACCACCATGTATGTAGCACCAAAGAGGGTGTCGGGACGGGTGGTAAATACCCTGAGGATTTCACCGGTTCCCGTCACCTGGAAATCCACCTCGGCTCCGGTGGAGCGTCCGATCCAGTTACGCTGCATATCTTTAACACCCTCGGGCCAATCTACCTCCTCCAGCCCGTCCAGCAGTCTCTCTGCATATTGAGGTATCCTGAGCATCCACTGTTTAAGATTCTTTCTCTCAACCGGGTTCCCACACTTTTCGTGGTTGCCGTCATTGAGCACCTCTTCATTGGAACAAACAATCCTGCAGCTGGGGCACCACCATACCTGCGCATCGTCATAGTAGGCCAGTCGTTTTTCTGCAATGAATTGGTTGATGGCATCTTCTCCTGCAGCTTTGATCTCTTCTGGCACCTCAAGCTCTTCAATGGGCCGTCCTTTCTGTGCTGCCTCATCGAACCAGGTATTGTACAGGCGGATAAAGATCCACTGGGTCCATTTGAAGTATCCTGGATCAGTGGTATTGATCTCACGGTCCCAGTCATATCCCAATCCCAGCGACTTAATCTGTCTTCGGAAATTATCACAGTTGTTCTGTGTAGTCAGCAAAGGATGGGTTCCGGTTTCGATGGCGTACTGTTCGGCAGGCAATCCAAATGCATCCCATCCCATGGGGTGGAGCACATTAAAGCCATTCATCCTTTTATAGCGGGCAACAATATCAGTTGCTGTATATCCTTCGGGGTGGCCCACATGTAATCCCGTTCCCGAAGGGTAGGGAAACATATCCAGCACATAAAACTTTGGTTTTGAGTAGTCATCCTCGGTTTTGAAGGTTTTATGCTCTTCCCAGTAGTCCTGCCACCGCTTCTCAATTTCTGCAAACTTATATTCCATTCTGTCAGCTTCTGATTCAGTGTGCGAAAATAGCCTATTTTTGGGTTATTTTTACAATAAAAAGTTGTCATATAGGAGTTTTTTTACG
>JAGLTY010000199.1 GCA_023135025.1 Bacteroidales bacterium
CCGTAGCTATTGCCATTCACAATATCCCCGAAGGCATTGCCGTCTCTGTTCCAATATACTATGCTACTGGCAATAAGAAAAAAGCCTTCTGGTATTCATTTTCCTCCGGACTGGCAGAACCTGTTGGTGCGGCGATCGGATTCCTCATACTGATGCCTTTCCTGAGCCCGCTCATCTTTGGGATGGTTTTCGCAGGGGTGGCCGGGATCATGGTATTTATCTCCATCGATGAACTATTGCCAACAGCCCGGGAGTATGGTTTGCACCACCATGCCATTTATGGATTTTTGGCCGGAATGGCCATCATGGCACTTAGCCTGTTATTGTTTATCTAAATGGGTGAAAGAAAACATAAGCGTAGCAACACACATCACCACCACCACGCAGTAAACGAAAAAAACCTGCTGGCGGCAACCTTTCTGAACCTGGTGATCACCGTTGTGGAGATTGC
Source organism: Bacteroidales bacterium (assembly GCA_023135025.1). Taxonomy (GTDB): domain Bacteria; phylum Bacteroidota; class Bacteroidia; order Bacteroidales. The sequence goes on from JAGLTY010000199.1 coordinate 452, forward strand.
CGGAGGCTTCCTTTCAGGCAGCCTGGCCCTTCTCTCCGACGCGCTCCATAATCTCAGCGATACCTTTGCCACCTTTATCGCATACCTGGCCACCATTATTGGCAAGCGCGAAGCCAATCAAAAAAAGACCTTTGGTTATAAACGGTTGGAGATTCTGGCCGCCCTGATCAATGCAGTCATCCTTATTGTGATAAGTGTCTTTCTGTTAAAAGAGGCGTGGCACAGGTGGCAGAACCCAACCCCCATCAACTCCATGATCATGCTTGTGGTGGGAATGATCGGACTTCTGGCCAATCTCTATGCGGTGCTCATCCTCAGAAAAGATGCCGGTAAAAGCATTAATGTGAAGGCCGCTTATATACACCTGATCGGGGATAGCCTCTCCTCTGTGGTGGTTATTATCGGCGGGGTGATGATTCAATTTTTTAAGATCGACTGGATCGATCCGGTCATCACTGTACTGATTTCCATCTATATTATCCGGTCAGGCTTCATTATTTTGAAAGAGTCGGTTAATATCCTGATGCAATCGGCACCCGATCACCTCAACCTTACCACTATCAGAAAAAAAGTTGAACAACAGCCGGAGGTGTTGAATCTTCACCATATACACGCCTGGATGCTTACCGACCGGGAGGTTCACCTGGAGGCCCATGTGGAATTGAACAGAGATCTGAAACTGAGCCATGTGAAACCTATACAGCATAAAATCGAACAGCTGCTAAGAGACGATTTCGGGATCGATCACATCACTCTTCAAATTGAGTATAAAGCGGATCATGATCCCCTCTTGATTCATACAAAAACAGAGTAGATGAAGAGGGAACAAAAGATTATTCGTGCATCCTGGTGGGCCATTGCAGGAAATGCCCTGCTGGCTATTCTGAAACTTGGTGCAGGTATTATCTCTGGTAGTTTTGCGGTGATCGCTGATGGAATCGATTCTGTCTCGGATATTGTCTCTTCGCTGGTGGTGCTGGTGGCCGCCAGGATCATGGCCAGGCCCCCCAACATCAAATTCCCCTACGGCTATAAAAAAGCTGATACCATAGCTACCAAGGTACTCTCATTTATAATCTTCTTTGCAGGAGCCCAGCTGGCCTACTCCACGGTACAGATTCTTATTAGGGGAAGCACCATGGAGATCCCGGGCAGACTGGCCATCTGGGTCACCCTGATTTCGATCGCGGGCAAAATATTTCTCTCACTACTGTTATTCAAAACAGGCAAAAAGGTGGAGAGCACCATGTTGATTGCCAATGCCAGGAATATGCGCAATGATATTTTGCTCTCCCTTAGTGTTCTGGCCAGCCTGCTCTTCACAATGATCCTGAAAGAGCCCATGATCGATCGCATTATCGCCCTTCTGATCAGCCTCTTCATTATGTATGAAGGGTTCAGGATCTTTATGAAATCTAATATCGACCTGATGGATGGTATCGATAACACCGAGGTCTATGACCGTCTTTTCGAATCGGTTCATTCCGTAAAGGGCGCCCACAATCCCCACCGGGTAAGGGCTCGAAAAATCGGACATTCCTATATGATCAACCTCGATATTGAGGTTGATCCCGATCTCCCCGTAAAAGAGGCACATGATATCGCCAAGAACGTGGAGAACAGCATTAAATCGAACCTTCGAAACATTTACGATGTCATGGTTCATGTTGAACCCCTGGGTAACCTTGAGGAGAATGAAAAATATGGCATTACTGAAACGGAAATTCAACAACAAAAAAAAGAGAGATGATTACCAGGGAATGGCCCATGTACAGGGTGGTGCTTGAGAACCACCAGTTGCTGCCCCTTCTGCCCCGATTCAACCTGAAGCTGGGGTTCGGGGAGAAAAGTGTGGATGAAGTATGTCGGACCCATGGGGTCAATACAGATTTTTTCCTTGAAATTGCCAATGCCTACCTGGATGAACTCTATGTGCCGGAAGAGGGCCTCGCTCTATTCTCCCTGAGCACCATGGTGGATTACATCACCTCAACCCACAGCTATTTTACAGATATTGCCCTTCCCGTGGTGGAAGAGAAAATATTCCGGCTGATGGCTCATTCTGCTCTATCTGAACGGGAGGTCAACCTGGTTACTGACTTTTTCAATGACTACAAAGAAGATTTTATGGCCCATCTCTCACAGGAAGAGGAGCATATTCTGCCCTATGTGGTTGAGCTGGAAAGACAGTCTACACAGAAAGAGCCAGATCCCGACTTTATTCAAAAACTTCAGACCTACTCTATCCGGGAGTTTGAAAAAGAGCACGACCGCCTTGAAACCAGCCTGAGACATCTCTCGGAGCTTATTATAAAATACCTGCCGCCATTTGACGATCTGCAGCTGTGTCACCAGGTGCTGAACGACCTTGTTGCGCTGATGAAGGACCTTGTGGATCATGCCGATGTAGAAGATAAGGTGTTGATTCCACGGGTTGCCGAGCTTGAGAGAAAACTGTTAAACAGAGAAACTACTGCATGAGGATTTCCGGTTTCATACTGGTTATTGATTCCTACCTGGTGCGAAAAGGGGTTGTCTCCATGCTAAACCGCATTCAGGGAGTCAGGGTGCTGAAAGAGTTTGGCGCAGCCGATCCGTTTGTGGCTTACCTCGAAAGCCACCCTGTCGATTTTATCATTATCAGCCAGGCTGGTTTTGACCGGTCGGTCGATCTTTTCATGACGAAACCCGAACTGCTTGAAAAAACCATCCTGCTCGAAGATCCTCAAAAAGAGGGGCCTACAGGAAAAAGGCCGGTTCATGATGTACATGCATCCATCCACCTGATGGAGGAAAAAGAGACACTGATCCTTAAAATCATGGATCTGCTCGACCATCAGGGCGATCGCCATACGGAAAACCATTCCATGAAACTTTCACCACGCGAAACGACCATTGTAAGACTGGTCTCGCTGGGGCTCACAAACCGGCAAATTGCAGAAAAACTATTCCTTTCTGCCCATACGGTTATGACACACCGAAAAAACATCAGCAGCAAACTGGGAATTAAATCTGTTTCCGGACTAACCGTCTATGCCATTGTTAATAACATTATCACTATTGAAGAGGTAACCTCAAAACCTGCCCGGTAATGTGTATATTTGTTAAAAATTAATCCGTTCAATATGGCTGAAAAGAAAACCAATGTAAATGCATTGTATGGAGTGCTCGGTTTGATGGCTGTTATACTGGCCGTTGCCGTTTACATGCTACTTGATACCCGGAAAAACCTGAACCTGGTTTCGACCGATCTGGCTGAAAAAACAGAGTTTTTTCGCATTGAAAAAGATTCGCTGGAGGGAGAGTTGCGCAACATCTATTTCAGGTATGATACTCTTGAAACAAACAGTCTTGAACTCCAGGTGGAGATGAAACAGCAGCAGGAGAAAATTGACAAGCTTATCTCTATTCAGGCGGAAGATGCCTACAAGATCCGAATGTACCGGAAAGAGATGGAGACCCTGCGTACCGTTTTGCGTAGCTATATCGTACAGATCGACTCTCTGGATATGCAAAACCAGGAGCTGAGGGCCGAGAATAAACAGTTGCGGAACACTGAACTACGCCTAACCACTGAAAAAGAGCAGCTTCAGAAGGATAAAACCCAGCTGGAGGAGATCAAGGACCTGGCCACCACGCTTCAGGCATCCCAGATCGACCTGGTGCTGTTAAATAAACGCGACAAGGAGTCTGCAAGAATCAGAACAACGGTAAAAGTAAGGATTGATTTTGTTCTCAGAGCCAACAAAGTGGTCGTCACCGGAGAGAAAAGCCTCTTCCTTCGAATTATCAGACCCGACCAGGTGGTGCTGGGGTCTCCCGAACTGGAGATGATGGAATTTAACGATGAACAGATTCCTGTCTCTGCTTCCAGGGTTATCAACTACGAGAATGAGGATCTGCCGGTCTCAATCTTCTGGAACAACGATGGGGAGATTGTACCGGGAGAACATACCGTTGAGCTCTACTCCGGGGGGAAAATAATCGGTCAATCATCATTCGTACTTAAATAAATCTCCTCTCCCGGTATGAACATCGGCATAATTATTGGGCGGATCGGTGGAGTGGATGGAGTGGCGCTGGAGACCGAAAAATGGATCGATGTCCTGAAAGTAATGGGACACCAGGTCTTCACACTTTCGGGACAGTTCCAGGAACGTCCCATGGACCCCGCTACAGAAACCCTGGTTCCGGAAATGTCGTTTTTCTCTCCCGAAAGTTTCTGGAGTCAGAAAAAAGCTTTTTTCTACCCCGAAACCAACCTGGAAG
>JAGLTY010000002.1 GCA_023135025.1 Bacteroidales bacterium
CGGTCCTCTGGCCACCACCATGGCCCTGATCCCGCCATTCACTCCCACCGTGATGGTGATGCGGATGGCTTCATCGGTTACGATCCCCATGTGGCAGCCTGTGGTGGGACTGCTAGGTGTGATCCTCTATACCATCTTTACGGTCTGGATTGGAGCGCGGATATTCAGAACCGCTATCCTGATCCAGGGTCAGAAGCCCAACCTTGCCACCCTTTACAAGTATGCATTTAAGGGATAAAAAGTAGTGCCCAGGGAAATAGTTGTTATTGGCTAGTGAGAACGGAGTTTGGGGAAGAGCATTCCGGTCTTCTTCTTATACTCCAGGTAATCATTGCCAAAAGCTTCTGTAAGAATACGTTCTTCGTATCTGCTGATACCAATATAAAACCCTATGATTAACAGCCAAAGGGCTGCAGAAGCGATGGACATGGTAATTAGTGTGGCACCCAGGTAAAAGAGAATCGCTCCCAGATAGATGGGGTGTCGAACTATGCGGAAAACACCCGTATTGATCACTTCGGGCTTCTCCCTTACGGTCCCAAACACTGCTTTCATCCCTCCACGGGCCAGGTACCATCCGGCAAGCAATACCAGTCCGGCCACTATGACCCGGATATAATCCGGAACAACCTCTTCGAGGGAGGTGGAGTATTGAAACAGAAAAGAATCGGTAATCCATACCCCCAGAAACATGAAAAAAAGGATCAGCTGACCCATATCACCCCATCGGTGTTCTCCCGCCAGATGAGGATGTTTTGTATGCTTTTTTGTGCTCATTTTTTATTTCTGAAAGTATATATTTTATCCCTAAAGGATTTAAAAGAGAGCCATTTATCGGTCAATATTCGACAAATGGAATATATTTGAAAGAATCTAATCCCAAACATATGAAAAAGACCATTCTCATCTGTATTATTGCCATTTTCTCAATCCCCTGCTTCTCCCAGCAGAAAGAGCAGGTGGATATCGATAAAAAGGTAGAGACATTTTTTCAAAAACATGGAGGATGGTACGATATGAATGTACCTGCCTCAGATGGAAAACTACTGTATGACCTCATTCTTGAGAACAACTATCAACAGGCCCTGGAAATTGGGACCTCCACCGGTCACTCCACCATATGGATGGCATGGGCACTGAGCAAAACAGGAGGGAAACTGATCACCATTGAGATCGATAAAACCAGGCATCAGGAGGCCCTTGAGAATTTCAAGGAGGCCGGTGTTGATCACATCATAGACGCACGGCTTGCCAACGCCCATGAGCTGGTTCCGAACCTGACAGGCCCCTTTGATTTTGTATTCAGCGATGCGGATAAAGGGTGGTATCAGCGCTATTTTGAGGCGGTTGATCCAAAATTGAAGGTCGGCGGATGTTATACCACCCACAATGTTTCTGACAGGCCCGGTGTACGCTGGAACCAGGATTATTTGAAATTTCTGCAGCGCTTAAACCATTATGAAACCACCGTAAATAATTCGGGGGGAGGCATGGCCATCAGTTTCAAGAGAGCCGATAGATAAATTCCGGACCTTAATTACATCGGTAACCTGAACACCATGCAAAAACTCCTGCTTCTAAATCTACTGACTGTTTTCCTGATATTACCTTTAAAAGGTCAGGACCATCACGACAGATTCGAGGCCATTGATGTGCTCAGTTACCGTTTTGAGATCGACCTGAACGATACCACCAATGTGATTCGTGGTACAGCTGATATTGATATAGCGTTCAGAAAGGATGTGGACCGGTTTCAACTCGATTTAACCCTCAGCCGTGCAGACACTGCCGGAATGAAGGTGGAGCAGATCACCGAGGATGGCCGGGAGGTTCTCTATCTTCACCAGGATGATCGCATTACCCTTACCATTCCCAGGGCCACAAAAGGGACACAACGAAGCTACAGGATCGTCTACAACGGAGTTCCCACTGATGGCCTGATTATCTCGAAAAACAAATATGGTGACCGGACCTTCTTTGGAGACAACTGGCCCAACCGGGGTCATCACTGGCTGCCGCTGGTGGACCACCCGTCAGATAAGGCTGTGGCAGAGTTTATTGTATCGGCACCGGATCATTACGGGGTGGTTGCCGTAGGGGAAAACCTTTCTGAAAAGAGAGAGGCAGGAAGAGTGACTTCACACTGGAAAACATCGGTCCCGCTCTCCACCAAGCTGATGGTTATCGGGGTGAGCCCCTTTGCGGTAGAGGAGTTTCAAAGCCAGTCGGGGGTTCCCGTCTCTACCTGGGTCTATCCCCAGAACCGGGAGGAGGGCTTCTATGATTACAGCATCGCCACAAAGCCCCTGGATTTTTTTGAATCCTATATCGCCCCCTATCCCTATCTGAAACTGGCCAATGTGCAATCCAAAACAGTCTATGGCGGTATGGAAAATGCCAGCTGCATCTTCTACCACGAACGAACTGTCACAGGCAAACAGGATCATGAAATTCTATTTGCCCATGAGATAGCCCACCAGTGGTTTGGCGATGCGGTTTCTGAACTGGACTGGCACCACATCTGGCTGAGTGAAGGGTTTGCCACATACCTCACCGATATCTATATCGAGCATACATACGGCCGGGAAGCGTTTGTGGCCTCCATGCTGGATGAGAAGGGACAGGTGCTAAGATTTGCCCGTCGCAGACTGGCCCCCATTGTGGATACAACCCTTCCTGTGTCCATTCGCCTGCTCAATAAGAACTCTTATGAAAAGGCTGGCTGGGTACTTCATATGCTGCGACATGATATGGGAGATGAGTTGTTCCAGGAGTGTGTACAGACTTTCTATGACAGATTCAAATTCAGCAATGCCCTTACAGAAGATTTCCTGGCTGTGGTAGAGTCGGTAACAGGCAAAAACTATAATGATTTCTTCCTTCAATGGTTTTATCAGTCGGGACACCCCGTGCTTTCTGCACGTTGGAAAAAACGCGGCAAAAAGATCGTATTGACCATTAGTCAGCACCAGGAACAATACGTTTTTGCATTTCCCCTGGAAGTAGAGATTAAGAATAACTCCGGAAAATTGGTTAGAAAAAGGCTGACCATCAATGCGTCGGAGCAGGCATTTACCTTTGATCTGCCTTTTAAACCGGAGGAAATTGTACTCGATCCCGACACCTGGCTTCTTTTTGAGCTCCATTAACCCGGAAACTCCTCCCTTTCATCCATTAAAACGAAATCATTGCCCATGGAAATAACAATAGTGATGCCGTTTTGTTAGGTAAAACAGCTTGAAGGCAGGAAGTGCAGGATCCTAGTTGTCCAGGTACTGGAATAGTTCATCCGACATTTTGAAGATGGTATACCGGTGCGAATGTTCGCCGGTTGCTTTTATACCCTCCTCCGAAACCTGGTATGTGCTCTGCTCCCCGGCAATGCGGGAGAAATAGATCTCATGCTCTGTTTGCAGTTCATCAACCATCACCACATGAACCAGGTTTTCATCCACCTCAGCATCCAGGCTCTGCAAACAGAGCGGACAAAAGAAATCGATCCGCTCACCCTCTTCAAAGTGAAACAGGGGATGCTTAATGCTTGAATAGTTGCCAACTTCGGGATGTACCAGCAGCAATCCTTTCTCTCTTCTTGTATTCCGGATTTTGAATACAATGTAGTCTCCCACCCTTATATGGCCCCTGCAATAAGGACATAAATACTGATTATTCATGATCAGATAAATAAGGGGTTTCTGCCTGCACAAGTTACAATCTTAGGAGAGGGAAGTCAATAAAAATCATATATTTATATTGTCAAAAATGTTTCAATTATGACTACCTCCACCGTTAAATCAAACCTGGGAATTATTGTGGTTGTCGGGTCTGTCTGGGGCCTGACTGAATTTGCTGCCGGCATGGGACTTCAAAAATGTGCCACCCTGTTTACGGGTGCTATTCTTACCGGGGTGGCGTTTTTCTGGGTCTCCTTTATCTGGAGCATTACGCGTAAACTTTTGCCCGTACTGATCATCGCTGGTATGGCCATATTGTTTAAGCTTCTCGATGCACTGTTATTGCCAGTGGCCTGGAACCATGGTTCCATCCTCAATCCGGCATATGCCTTCGTAACCATCCTGTTTGGCTTTTCACTGCTCATCCTGCTGTTTAAGAATCAATTCTCAACAAGACTGATTAACCGGATTCTTTTGGGTGCCGGAGCTGCCATCATCGTTACGGCCATGTTCCCCCTGGTGAGATTTGCCACAGGATCTGCAGCCTGCTTCTATGCATCTACCAACATTCCACTGGCCGTATACACAGCACCTGTTGCCATTGTGATTTCTATGATTACAGTTCCCCTGGGGTACCTGGCAGCAGGCTGGTATACAGGAAAAATCCGGGAAGAAAACAGGATACAAACCTCTCTTTTGTCCAGGTTGTGGTCGCCTGCAGTGCTGATATGCTCTATCCTGATCATCACGCTGATCAGAATCATTTAAGCTTCACCCAAGCAATCGATAGCATGAGAAGTATCTACCATACGATACTTGAACAGATCCGGTCGGGAACCGGGATCGTTATTGCTACCGTAGTACGAACAGCAGGATCGACTCCCCAGAAACCCGGAAGTTCTGCACTTTTCTGTGAACACGGACTCCTGGCTGGAACGGTGGGAGGCGGACTGCTGGAGAGCGAAGTGCAGCACATTGCCGAGAGTGTTATGATTTCAAGGGTCTCGGACCATTTTTACTTCAATCTTGATTCAGGACAGGGTGCTGCTGGGGCCATTTGCGGAGGTGAAGCCGAGGTCCTTGTGGATGCAGATCCTTCCATTCATCTGGCTGCCCTGGAGGAGATGGAAAATACCCTATCCAGACGCCAGGATGGATTCCTCCTTACAGGGGTCAGTCAGAAACATGACCAGGGAAGGACGATCAGGCGGTATTGGATCAACAGAACCGGACCGGAGGATCTTCCAGCTGGATTGGAACCGGCATTTAAGAAGTTGATCCGGGATCATTTGAAACAGGCTCTAAGATACCGATATACCGAAATTGATCTGAAAGCAAATCCCCTCCACCAGGTTGAAATGGCCTTCCTGGAACATATCAAACCCATGCCTCACCTGGTGATTGCCGGAGGAGGACACATAGGAAAGGCCCTGGCCCATCTTGGAATGCTATTGGAGTTCGAGGTAACCGTGATGGATGACCGGTCTGAATTTGCCAGCAGTGATCATATTCCTGATGCAGATCATCTGGTGGTCAAGGAGATCGGCGAAGCCCTGAACGAGCTGAAACCTGATGCGGATACCTTCATCGTCATCGTTACCAGGGGACATACCCATGATGGTAAAGCCCTGAGAGCCTGCATCGGCTCAGATGCAGCCTTTATTGGGATGATCGGCAGTACCCACAAGGTGGGGATCATGAAAAATCAGTTCCTCGATAAAGGGTGGGCCACCCCCGAACAGTGGTCAGCCATTCACACCCCCATTGGTCTGCCCATTGGATCCAAAACAGTTCAGGAGATCGCCATCAGTATCGCTGCCCAGCTGGTGGAAGTACGCAACAGAAAAGAGGAGTCTCATGGGAAGTAACTGGGCCGTCATACTGGCAGCCGGCTCTTCCCGGCGCATGGGCAGTCAGAAACTGCTTCTGCCTTTTGGTCAAAGCACCATCATTGAGACTGTCATTGAGAACGTGTTGAATTCCTCCATAGACCACGTGATGGTGGTACTTGGACCCAACCATGAAAAGATCCAGCAAACCATAGGGCAAAAGCCTGTTCAGTTCTGTCACAACAAGAGACATGAACAAGGGATGCTCTCTTCTGTAATCTGTGGGATCAGGGCCCTGCCACCGGATGCCGTAACTGCCCTCATATTCCTGGGGGACCAGCCTGGAATCCCTCCGGCTGTCACCAATACAGTGATTGAAGCTTACAATGAGGAGTTATATGGAATTGTTATCCCGGTGCACAACTACCACCGGGGACACCCCCTGCTTGTGGATATGAAGTACAGGAAGGAGGTAGAGAGCCTGGACCTGGAAGAGGGACTCAGGTCGCTGCGGCACCACTTTCCTGAAGATGTGCTGGAGGTGGAGGTGGATGAGCCCGGGATCCTTGTGGACATTGATACCCGGGAAGATTATGAGAACGCAACAAACTGAAATAATGATGAAAAAACTCATTCGTTTTAATCTAAATGGTAAAGAGACCGAGATTACCATTGACCCCACACTCACCCTGATGTGGGTACTCAGGGATCAGTTTGGCCTGACCGGAACCAAATATGGTTGCGGAATAGGTGTTTGTGGTGCCTGTACCATCCTCGTGGATAACGAAGCCATCAGGTCCTGCACTTACCAGGTGAGTGATGTCATGGACCGAAAGGTGGTTACCATTGAAGGACTCTCCTCCAACGGAGAACTGCACCCGGTTCAGAAAGCCTTTATGGAAAAAGATGCCCTGCAGTGTGGCTATTGCACTCCGGGGATGATTATGAATGCCACAGGCCTGTTACTGGCCAATCCCGAGCCCACCCGCCAGGAGGTCATCGAAGGTATGGAAGACAACCTCTGCAGGTGTGGTGCCCATATCAGAATCATTGAAGCCATCCAGAGTGCCGGTCATGAAATGAAAAAAGGGAACTAGCCATGAAGAAAAGCAGAAAAAATCCGGAATTGGCCACCACCAGGAGCCGACTTGATCTTAAAAGAAGGGATTTCTTTACCCTGCTGGGCGGAGGTATTGCAATATACCTCAGCAGCAGGAATCCTTCCGAATTGCTTGCGTTACCCCTGATCCGGCAACGTGAAGTCCCCAAAGATTTCAATGCCTTTCTAACCATATATGAAGATGGCACCGTTATCTGTCATGTAGGTAAAATAGAGATGGGACAGGGACCCATCACCTCTCTTCCACAGCAGGTGGCCGATGAGCTGGATGTTTCCATCGAATCCATAAAAATGGTGATGGGCGATACCTCCACCTGCTCCTACGATGCAGGCACATGGGGTTCACTAACCACCCGGGAGTACAGTCACTATCTGCGGGCAGCCTGTGCCGAGGCCAGGGCCGTGCTTATCCAGCTCGCCGCAGAGCACCTCAATATCACTCCCTCCAATGCAAAAGTGAAAGAGGGGGTGGTATTTGATGCGAACAACCCCGAGAAGAAGATAAGCTACGGATGGCTCACCAAAGGGCAGCGAATTGAAAGAACGGCAGATGAGAAACCGGAGGTAAAGGACCATACAGCGTTTCACTATGTGGGTCAGTCCATGCTCCATGCCGATGGCAGGTTGAAAGTAACAGGCGAAGCTGTTTATACAGCAGATGTTCCAATGCCGGGACGGGTCTATGCAAAGGTCCTCCGGCCCCACTCACACCAGGTGGAGCTGAAGTCTGTGGATTACTCAGAAGCAGAAAAGATCGAAGGAGTTGAGGTGGTTCGCGATGGAGAGCTGATAGCCGTTCTACATGAATTGCCTGATATGGCCGAGAGGGCACTGGCCACCATCAGGGCCGAATACACCACTGATCAAAAAGAGGTGGACGATAAAACCGTATTTGATTATCTGCTGAATGCACCTGCCGACAGCAGTGAAGTGGCAAGCAGCGGCAACCTGGATGAGGGTAAACTGCTGGCTGATCATCTGTTTGAAAGCGAATATTATGATGGGTACAAGGCCCATGCACCTATTGAGCCTCACACTGCGATGGCAAAATGGGAAGGTGATAAAGTAACTGTATGGGCTTCTGCCCAGTCACCTTTCGGGGCACAGGATCAGATTGCCAGAGAACTGGAAATGGAGCTGGAGGATGTAAGGGTGATCTCACCTTTCCTTGGTGGAGGATTCGGGGGAAAGATCTACCACCCCCAGGTGATGGAGGTGGTGAAAATTGCGAAACTGGCTCAAAAACCTGTACTGCTTGCCTATACCAGGGAAGAGGAATTTTTTAAAGATTACTTCAGGCCGGCCGCAGTGGTAAAAATCCGTTCAGGGGTAACCAAAAACGGCAAGATCACCCTGTGGGATTTCGAACAGTACTTCGCAGGTAACCGTGGTTCCGATACCATCTATGATGTCCCCAATACACTTACCACGGGATATGGTGAAAAACGTGGCTCACCGGTCCACCCGTTCCCCACAGGTGCCTGGCGAGCTCCTGCCAACAATACCAACACCTTTGCCAGGGAGTCACAGATCGACATGATGGCTGCCAGGGTGGGTATGGATCCGGTAGAGTTCCGACTCCATAACCTGGCCGATAAAAAGATGATTGCTGTGATTGAGGCACTTGCCGAGAAATTCGGGTATACTCCGGCCAAAGGACCAAGCGGAAGAGGGATCGGTATGGCATGTGGAACCGATGCCGGTACCTGGGTAGCGGTGATGATCGAAGTAAAGGTGGACCAGGAAACAGGCGAAGTCCAACCCATCAGGGCCGCTGTCTCACAGGATCTGGGCATGTGTGTCAATCCCCAGGGTATAATTGTTCAGGCCGAGGGATGTGTAACCATGGGAATGGGATATGCCCTGTCGGAGGATATCGAATTCAAAGGAGGAGATGTGATCTCCAGTAATTTTGACAACTACCAGCTCCCTCTCTTCTCCTGGGTGCCTGAGGTGATAGACAACGTGATCCTGGACCGCCAGGATCAGCCACCCCAGGGGGGTGGTGAACCGGCCATTATCTGTATGGGCGGGGCACTTGCCAACGCCATCTATGATGCCTGTGGTGCCCGTCTCTTCCAGATGCCCATGACCCCTGAAAGGGTCCTGAAAGGGATCAATAAAGCATAAGGATAGCTCACCTGAGAGCTATCAGAATCCCGAATACCAGAGAGGCAGTAAGGAATATAAAAACTGCCACCCAGAGCCAGAAGTATTGTCTTCTGGAACGCTCCATTCGTTGGCTCTGGTCCAGCGCCCCCTGCTGCAGGTCGGCCAGGTAGGCTTTCAGCCTGCGCAATCCCAGCAGACTCGTCATTTTTTGTGCTCCATAGATAATAAGGAATGCCGCAAGGGTCACACCCACAAACATCACCTTGTTGTTGATGATATACGTTCCATTGTCGTTATCAATGTACAGGTTCACATTGGTCATCAGAATGATGGCCGAAACCGAGGCCAGGACCAGCCAGACCTCATAAGGTTTCCGGAAAAACCAGAGTTGCTTTTGAATCAGGTTTTGCAGTGAGTCGCTGTAGTTGTTGATCTCCCTGAATTTATAGAAGATATCCATCCCAAATACCAGGATTCCAATGGTAAAGGCTATCTGGGAAATCAGGACCCATACCATTGCCGGGTTATTCATGTAACCCGCCAGATTCATGGAGAGCAGGATGATGTTGGCCACCTGTATTGCTCCGTAAAAAACAAGATTGAAATTGATATTCCTGTTTCCTTTCAGTGTCTTTTCGTTCAAATATTGTGTAATCATCTCTCTGTCCGTTTTTTCATCCCTGAACATCCGATCATTTCCCTCCTGCCACATATGAATCAGTTCATCCTTTTTCATGGTGCCGTGTTTTGAATGTGCAATTTCGCTCTGAGCTTCTCCCGGATCCTCACCAGGCGTACACTTACATTTTTGGTACTGATCCCGGTGATTTCAGCGATCTCATCGTAGGAACACTGTTCCAGGTAGAGGAAAATAATGGTCTTGTCCAGGTCTTTTAGTTTTGAAATCTGTCTGTACAATTGCCTTACCCTGATCTCCTGATCCTGATTCTCAAAAGGATCCTCAGGAATCTCCAGATCGTGATCCGAAAGCCTGGTGTACTTCATTTTCCTGGCCCTCAGGCCAAGCATGGCCGTATTCAGGGCCACACGGTACATCCACGACTGGAACTTTGAATCACCACGGTAGGTAGGATAGGATTTCCACAGCTGGTATATGATCTCCTGCTTAAGATCCTCCCGGTCATCCACGGCAGCATAGAGGTTACAGATTTTGTAAATGATACCCATATGGGTGTACACCATCTCTACAAAATATGCCTTATCAGGTACCTGTTTGCTCAATAGATTGAGGTTTTGTAACCCATTAGTTACAGGTTAGATGAAAAAACTACAGGAAATATGACTATTTAACGATTCAGTGCGGCAATTAACTCCTGGACATCCTCTTCACTGTTGAATACATTGATGGAGATACGGATATTGCTCCCCCTCAGGGAAACAAATACGTTCCGTGATTGCAGTTCTTCCATAAGTGCCTCACCATCTGTATTTTCAGGCAGCTGAAGCCCCAAAAGGTGGTGAGCCCGGTGTTCTTCATCATCCACAGGTGTTCCCTTCTCCAGGAAGTAATCGATCAGCGGCTTCCCCAATACCCTGCCATATTCCTGGATCTCCTCGACACCCCACTCCAGCAGTTGTCCCAGCGCCTCATCAAGCATGGGCAGAAAAATAAAATTGCTGCTCTGTCCCACATCAAACCGGACAGCTCCTGGTTTATAACCTTCTACATAATTTGTAAGCCTGTCGAATCGCTCAGCATTGGTCCTGGTCATCCACGACTCCTCCAGGGGAATCCCCTCATTGAAATCTTCATGAATATAGGAGAGCGCTGTGGAATAAGGTCCCATCAACCATTTATAGGCAGCGCAGATCAGTGCATCAATATTCGCCTTCTTTACATCAATCGGCAACGCTCCAACTGACTGAGATCCGTCCACTATCAGTTTAGTACCCACTTCCCGGCACCTGGTACCAATCTCTTCCAGGTCAAATTTTGTCCCGTTCATCCAGTGCACCGAAGCCATCACTACAAAAGCGGTATCCTTGTTAATGGCTTCCAGGATCCTATCATTCCAATCCCTGCCCTTGTGGGGAAGATCATCCTTTCGGGCTACCACCCTGAGTTCGGCTCCATGATCCTTACACCATCGTTTTGCTGTATAGTAACAACTGGGAAACTCTTCGGAGAGGGTTAGTGCATGTTGACCAATTCTATAGGGGATGTTCCTTATCACGCTGTTCATGCCGTAGGATACAGCCGGCATTACAGCAACCTGAGCCGGATCACACTGAACCATTTGAGCAAATTTTTGCCGTACACTGACCACTCCTGTAAAGAAATCGACCGGTTTTATAGCCAGAGGATTTCTCTTTAGCCGCATTCCTTCAATCCCTCTCTCTTCAACCGATTTCAGGAGTGGTGACATGTAAGCACAGTTCAGATAATGTATCCCGTCGGGCAACTGGAAAAGGTGTTTCTGACAATTCATAGGAATCCTAAAAAAGACGCTCATCTTGCTCACTCTTTAATAAGAATATCCTTAAACCGAATCTTTAATTCATCACCCATATGTAACTGAAATGCAACGCATCCAATCTTCCCTGATTTTCTCAGTTGATGCACTTTATCATTCAGTATTCCTTCTCCATTAAACTTCATGATCCGGTTTCCGTTGACCCGGGTCTCCACCATCATCCCCTGACAGATAATCTCCATACTGTTCCACGCTTCCGGGTCATCCTCATAATAGACAAGTTTGGTCTCCAGAGCCGTTTCTGGCGCCTGTTCAGGTGTGATCCTCCAATCGGGCAAAGAGGGATGGATCCATCTCCTTACACCATCAGTTTCATCGTATATCAAACCTGTTCGAAAGGGATCGGGCCCATGAATATCAACCTGCGGACCATTTAACCAACCTCCATAAATGGCACTATCCGAATCATCATAGCTGCTTCGAAACTGTACACCGCTATTCCCCCCGGACTCCTTGAATAGCTGGAACTTCAGTTTCAGGTGAAAATCTGCAAACTCCCTTTCAGTTGCCAACCAGATATAATTATGGTTCTTATCACCTATGGAATTGCACTCGATATAGCCATCCTTCACTGTCCAGAACTCTTTGTTCTGATCAACAGGAACGCACTTCACGGTCCATCCCTCCAGATCCTCCCCGTTAAAAAGTGATTCCCACTCCGGTTGGGTACAGCTGTGAATACCAGCATTCAACAATACAGTAACAGCGATAAGATGAAAGCATCTAAACATTATAATGCAGAGTTTTATTAGAATCTATAAGATGCGAAATTACGATTTTCCGGGCTTCATCCAGTAAATCAGAATGATATTTGGCTATATATCATAATTAACCTAAATTTGTCCCCGCAATTTCCGGCTCCATAGTTCAAGGGATAGAATAGCGGTTTCCTAAACCGTAGATACAGGTTCGAGTCCTGTTGGAGCTACAAAGACAAACCTCGTTGCCGAAGGCATCGGGGTTTTTTTATGAATGAGTGCCAGGCTTGCCTGAGCAGTCAGGAATGAAAAAAACCGGTAATCCGCGAAGCGGAAAAGAGGTTTGTTTTTGGGCTGTGAAATATTCAGGTCCGTGAGGTACCGCGAGGTGCCGAACAATCCTGTTGGAGCTACAAACAAAAGCCTTTGCCCTTCAGGGTAAAGGCTTTTTTTGTAGATTTAACATTGCATCTCCTACTCCAGCTATGAAAAAGCTATTTCTGCTCCTGCTCTTCATCCTTTCAACACTAATTACTTTTGGTCAGGTAATTCGTGGCCAGGTGCTCGACCATGAAACCAGGAAACCTGTCGATTATGCATCAGTATTCTTCAACGGGACCTTCCTTGGAACCACCACCAATGAAAATGGTGAGTTTGAGTTGGACGTGACACCCTATGCTTATCGAGCTCTGCATATTAGTGCGGTTGGTTACCGGACCACCTCTCTGAAATCTCTAAAAGCAGGTGAATATTACGAGGTTTTATTGAAAAAAGCCTTGTATGAGATCTTAGAGGTATCGATTGAGTCCAAATCGTTAACCAAAAAAAGAGAACGCTGTATGCGGATCTTAAAGAATGAATTCCTGGGGCGTAGCAGAAATGCACGGGATTGCATTATCATGAATGAAGAGGACATCACATTCAATTACCACTCGGACCGGGACACCCTCAGGGCTATTACCCGCAAGCCCCTGATCATCCTTAATAACTCACTGGGCTACCAGATCACCTACTACCTGGACAAGTTTGAATATGACAAAGTACATAAAACGACCTCCTTCTCTGGAAACATCATCTTCAATCTGGACATGGCAACTAACAGAAAAAGCAAAAAGGAGTTTGAAGCGAAGCGGAAGAAGACATACTATGGTTCGTGCAAACATTTTTTCAGTGCACTCTGGTTAAATAAACTATCCGCTGAGGGTTTCAGGGTGCAGGAGGTGGAGGGTGTGTATCCCCTGGAGTATAATGAGTTTGTACTGGAGGATTTACATGGTAAGAAATATTTCACATACCACAAAAACCTTGAAATTGCCTATGACTACCATCTGACCACTGTTTCCTTCCGGGACTCCAGGGTCTATTTCGGCAGGGATGGCTTTTTTGAGCCTGAGGCAATCCTGTGGTACGGATATATGTCAATGGCACGGATCGCAGACTGGCTGCCATACGAGTACTCACCCGGGCTCTGAAAGGTCCAGCTAAGACTCACACTGCCGCATATTCTTCATCACCTCCATGACCATCTTCCCGAATTTTTTTCTTAATGTCGTAATTAATTGTCAGTAAAGGGTTTACTGAATGAAAGGGCTTTCATATATTTGCAAAAGGACTTTCATAAATCAATATATGGGAGTAATTGGCTAGTTTTCCATCAGGTACTTCTCCACAGTACTAAGAGCGAGGTTATAACTAAATCTCTCATAAACAGACTCTTTGGCAAAATCACCAAGCTGCTTTCTGAGTCTCCTGTTTTCGATTAACTGAATGACCCGATCCGAGAGTAGCCCGATGTCAAAAGGTGGGACTAGATAGCCGTTTTTGCCATCCTCAATAATTTCAGGATTGCTGCTAACATCAAATGCTACCACAGGCTTGGCGTTGGCCATTGCCTCAACAATAACATATCCGAATCCCTCCCAAATGGAAGTAAGTACAAAGATATCAACCGATTCCATAAAGCTGTTCATATCCTTTATGAAGCCCAGGAATACAATTCTGTCTTCAACTCCGGAAGAACGGGCATATTCCCGGAGCTGGGCCTCTAATCGGCCGGCGCCGGCTATAATGATCCTGAAATTCTGGTTGCGTTTTTTAAGTTCAACGGCAAGGTCCACCAGGTATTCCTGCGCTTTTTGCTTTTCCAGCCGCCCAGCATTGCCCAGAACCACCTCCCCCTCCACGCTTTGATAGCATGGATTTTTAACTTTCGACTCAAACTGCTCAAAC
Source organism: Bacteroidales bacterium (assembly GCA_023135025.1). Taxonomy (GTDB): domain Bacteria; phylum Bacteroidota; class Bacteroidia; order Bacteroidales. The sequence continues at coordinate 14,158 of JAGLTY010000002.1, forward strand.
TTTATTCCATTATATATCACCCTGATCTTTGAGGGGTCTATCAACCTGGAGTTGTTCTTAAGAAGGGTTCTTTTGGTTTCATATGAATTTGCAATAATCTCATCAAGAACTCTTCTGAACAGGAACCTATTGAGAAAGCTGTTTCTTATGGGTATGGCACTTCCCCGCCTGTAAATGATCCGTTTCACGCCTGCAATTTTTGCAGCCAGTCCGGCAACCTTCATATCAGCCGATAAATTCATGATGATCAACCTTACCCCCTCCTTCTTCAATATCCTGGCGATCCTCAGAATTTTAATTGGATTCAGAAAACTTAAGTTCGTGATCCGAATCCCGTAGGAAGAAATACCGGCTTCAACCACTCTCCTTCTTAACTCTCCCTTGTAATTTGAAAATACAATAATCGGATGATCTCTTTGATGGAGGCTGTATGACAACTCGAAATGCCACTTCTCTCCACCACCCCAGGCGGGTGTACTATTGAAAAAGCATATGGTTTGATTCCGACTTTCATTATACTCCTTGTGGTGATTCCAGAGTTTGACATACTCCAGAAATATTCCATGGGCCGAATTTACGCTTACTGCCAGCCCGTAATAACCATCAAGGATACCGAGTCTCAAAATATAATCCTTCAGAAACCTCCACAAAGGACGAACTATAATATCTATCAGTCTTGATTTCTTCCCATGCTGAAAGTAGGAACGAGCCGCAATGGTGGAGTAAACATTGATCTGGTTAACTTGCTTGTTAAGAGTGTAAAAGGAGTAATGGAGGATATCACCCTTTAAAAATTTCTTTGTTGATCCCCTCTCCATAATAAACATATCATGAGGATTGATTCCTCCCCAGGAACCCTTTCTCGAGTCCCACAATCTTAGCTTAGGGCTTGGATACCAACTGGTGTGACGAATCCATTTTCCACAATAATTGGTTAGGCGATTGAAATAGTAGCTGTCATGCTTCCAGTTTTTCTTCGCTTCAGCAATCGATTTTATAAGGGATTGTGATAAACATTCATCTGCATCAAGAGAAAGAATGTATGGGAAAGTTGCCTGATCAATAGCCCAATTCTTCTGTTCAATGTGACCACGGAAAGTATGCTTGATAAAAACCACATCATAGCCTTCGCAAATCTCCTCTGTCCGGTCGGATGAATAACTGTCAACAACTACAATTTCGTCCACAACATCTTTGACTGACGCAAGACAGCGCCCGATGTTCTTCTCCTCATTGCAGGTAATTATAACAGCTGATATTTGAACTTCCATAGTTTGACGTGTAAATATATCTTTTTAACGGATGGCCATCAACAACACAAAGGATTTTAATATATGAAAGGTGTTTTATATATTTGCGAAAGGACTTTCATAAACTAATTTATAATGTCAAGTACCATTAAGAAATTGGGCTATCTTGCCGGAGTAACACGTTTCAGGCGCATTAGCGAAAAGCTCTATGTGGATGGAGATAAGATCTACAGGGAAGCCGGGATAAATTTTAAAGCAAGCTGGTTCCCGGTATATTATGTTTTAGCACTAGCCGAATCACCAGTAACCGTCATGCAACTTGCCGAGCAAATTGATTTCTCTCATATCACTGTTAAGAATGTAATAAGGGAACTGGAGAAGGCAGAATATGTCTCGGTTATCCCAAATCCAGCAGATAAACGATCAAAACTGGTCTCACTCTCCACCAAAGGGCAAAAACTTATATACAGATTGAAGCCCCTTTGGATATTGTATTCAACAGCATTAAAAAATACATTTCAGACCGGTCATCCAGATTTTATGAATATTCTGAATCGAATTGATCATCAGATTGAAACAAATCCCATCAACAAAATTGTTACTCAACCAGATTCTGAATCTGTGATTATAGTTGATTACAAACCGGGCCTTAATAAACACTTCCATGAGTTGGCCGGACCCTGGTTAACAGGAGAGGCCAATGGTAAGCTGGAGGAGGAAGATGGTATTACGCTTGAAAATCCGGATGAAGCACACTTTAAAGAGGGAGGTTTTCTTTTCTATGCCAGGTACAAGGATCAAATTGTTGGATTTGTAGCATTAAAAAGGCTGGACGATGATACCTTTGAATTAGCCAAACTCTATATCCATCCCAATTATCGAAACCATGGAATTGATACAAAGCTGATCGAGCGATGCATCAGCCGATGCATAGAAAACGAAGCTGGTGAACTCTGGCTTCAAACCACCATGAGCATGCCTGAAGCACACACGTTGTATTACAAACTCGGGTTTGAGGATAGACAAGCACCCGAACAAATGTTGGTACTGGAGCAGACAGAAAAAGTAATGTGCCTTGATTTATGATACTAATAAATAAACCCTTTGTTTCAGATTTTCTTCTAAAGACAAAGTCAAATTCAGGGAGTTGATCCAGGCTTCATATAGTGAAATGTAATGAGGAGTATATTGAAGGCGAAGAGTTTGCCATTGATTGCTACTACAATCCATTGTTGAATTAAGGGTTGACGCAGAGGGAGTTATCATTCCCATAGAGATCAATCCCTTTAGGTTCGGTGGATGGTGTACAACAGCCGATTTACTGGGAATCGCAACTGGTTTTAGTCCATATGAGTTTTACCTCAAAAATCAGAGGCCCGATTGGGAAGAGGTTTTAAAGGAAATATATCACTGTAAAATCGTTACCGAGCGTGTAAAAAAGCATACATACGCTCTCCTATTTCATCCCGGACCCGCCTGAAAACTGTATAAATCTCCTCTTCGGTTCCAGTGGCCTCTGCCGGATCATCAAACCCGATGTGCAGCTGCTGTTTTACATCACCCTGAAATACCGGACAGCTCTCCTTTGCATGACCACAAACGGTGATCACATAGTTGAAATCATCATCCAGGAATTCGTCGACTTTTTTAGGATGATGGTCCGAAAGATCAATACCTTTCTCTTTCATCACCTCAACAGCTTTGGGGTGCACCTGGTCAGAGGGAGCTGTTCCCGCACTGAAAACCTCCAGATTCGGGTTAAAGAAACTTAGAAATCCTTCAGCCATCTGGCTCCTGCAGCTGTTCCCGGTGCATAGCATCAATATTCTCATGGCTAATACTGATCGTCGGGATATTGTTCCAGCTCCTCCCATGGTATGGGTCCCAGGTCCGAACTTGCACAGTTCTCTTCTACCTGGATAGCTGTCTTCGCCCCCGGTATGGCAGTATGACAGGCCGGATGAGAGATACAGAACCTCAGACTTACCTGGGCCATGGTCTGGCCCTGGTACCTGTCAAACAAAGATTCATATTTTTTTAATTGCTCCAGGTAGCGATCAAGTTTGTCGGCCGACAGGTTCATATAGCGGTGGTCGTCCCTGGTGAAAGTGGTACTGGCATCAAATTTCCCGGTTAACAAGCCAAAAAGCATGGGTATCCGTACGATCACCCCAATGCCATATTCCATCGCTTTGGGAAACAGTGTCTCTTCTGCCTTTCGCTCCAGCAAATTGTAGCGTACCTGGATACAATCCAGGAGATCATGGTGCAGGTCCAGGATATGAGCCTGCTCGCTCTCCTGGAATGATTGAACGCTCCATCCAGCGTGTTTGATTTTGCCGTCCCTTTTTAACTGCTCCAGCGCCAGCCAGGGTTCATCCTCCTCCAGCCATTTCAGATCCGGGCTGTGCAATTGCAAAATATCCAGTGAATCAATCTTTAACCGCTTCAGGCTTTTTTCTGCAGCACCGACCAAATACTCTTTTGAATAGGTCTGCCTGATGGGGCCATAGCCTTTATCATCGGTCGCTGTTGCATTGTAAAAATCATTTCCCGCCTTGGTAGCGATCACCATCTTATCCCTTCCCCTCTCTTTTATAATCCTGGATACCAGTTCCTCAGAATGGCCAAATCCGTATACATCGGCAGTATCGATAAAAGTTACCCCATGGTCAATGGCCTCATTAAGTGCCGCCAGGGAAACATCATCGTCGGTTTTTCCCCAGTTCAAACCTCCGATGGCCCAGGCGCCGAATCCGATGGTGGATACCCCGGGTCCGCGCCCTCCTAACTGTTTGTATTTCATAGTCTACTTTAATTTTCTACCAACGATACCCGGCTACCCCTGCCCCTGGTGTCAAATGATCTGAGCAATACCTTGCCGGAAACTTCAACAGGTTCGGTATAAACCGGTGAGGTATCATCCGGTTCCGATCCATCTGTGGTGTACCTGATGGTCAATCCGGGAAAGTCGACATTTGCAAAGAGCTTGCCCTCTTTGTTCACAGCCCCGGGAGGCGGAAGTCTGTAGTTGTATCCGCCAAACAGGTAGTCGAGTCGTGGCATCTCTCGTTGTCCGATCATATTGGCAAACCGGTTCCAGTCTTTGTCCATGGCGGCCACCCGCTCCTCCTGATCTGAGATGAGTCCCCATGCAGCCTGACCGGCCCATGCACGCTCTGCAAATCCTATCATCTTGGGCAGGTAGTAGTATTCGGCCATGGTTCCACCCTTTACGGTTTCACTCCAAAGTTCGGCCTGCAGTCCAATAACTCTTTTATATGAATCCAGCTTCAATTTTTCCATCCCTTTAAAGTCTGTTTCCGGATCATAGGGATGGCCATACTTATCGTACAGGGTCGATTTAAAAACATCGTAGGGGATAAAATCAAATGCGCTTCGGGTTTTTACAAATCCACCCCAGTGCTGACCTCGTTCTGCCGGATGGTGTGTATAAGCCAGGTCGAAATAGAAGTTATTTACATTACATAGCACCACAGGGAAGCCTGCATTGGCCAGCCGGTTGCCCAGGTCAAGATTGCTGTCGAGACTGTTCCAAACATAAGGAAGCACATCCTCCCCAACAAGCATCGGGTTGGGAATCCACCGGCCCTCTTCATCTCTTTTCATGGCTACCTCCTCCCAGCCGGCCATCACCAGCCCTTTGCGCTTCAGGATCTCAAGCAACCGCTCCCCGAAATAGGCCTGCAGGTTCTCGACCTCCCCAATCTCCGGGTGTTCCTCAAGGAATGCCTGGCATATGGGTGATGCTGTCCAGCAACCACGTGGAACCTCATCCCCCCCGGTATGCATGGTAGTAAGGGTCAACCCCGCCTCACTGTACATCTCAGTAACCTCATCCACCACCTTTTCAAAGAGCCGGTAGGGCCCCTCGGTACATACACAGATCACATTGTCGTTGAAGATCTGCGCCGAACTATATACCGAGGCATCATCCGGATCAACAAGCCTGTACGACTCAGCTTCCTCACTTTTTCTCTCTTTCATCAACCGTTCATACCTGGCTTCCATGGCGTTGATGGCTGCCCTGGCATGACCTGGAAAATTGATTTCAGGAATCACTTCAATGTGGCGGTCATCGGCATATTGAAGGAGCTCTATAAAGGTCTCCCTGGAGAGGTAGCCGCTACCATGGCTGCTTTCCGGAAGTGGATCGGGCCCCGATCCATAGGAGGGAATCAGGTGGTCCCGCTCATCCAGTGTGTGTCCACGGTGCGCTCCCACCTGGGTAAGCTCGGGTATTGAAGGGATCTCCAGTCTCCAACCCTCATCGTCGGTTATATGCAGGTGCAGTTTGTTCAGCTTGTAGTAGGCCATGACATCAATCAGCCTTTTAATATGGGCCGGTTCAATGAAGTTCCTGGCGATATCGAGATGAAATCCCCGGTATACAAATGCGGGCTGATCCACAACCACCCCGGCCTTCATTTCCAGTTTGCCTGTGGAGTTGCCCCACGTTTCAGGTGGAAGCAGGGATAGCAGGGTCTGGATTCCATAGAATACTCCCGCATCACCCCCTCCGGCAATCACGATTCCTTCGGAGGTGGTGATGGAAACCTGGTAAGCCTCATTGCCATTGAATCTTTTTCCATCTATAACCAGGATGATTGCACCAGGGCCTCCCTCTTCTCCAACCTTTAACTCTGCAACCGATCCGGTAACCTGCTCCAATAATTCGGCCAGGTACCCAGCCTCATTCTCCAATCCCTTCTGATGGTAGATCTTTGTATTTTTATCCAGGATGATAGTCTCTCCCGAATATATCTCTTTGACCGGAGTAGGCAGCACATTCCCGGTTGTACCCGGTTCAAGAAGAGAGAGTAAACTGTTTTGCTTATATACCCAGGCTGCATCGGGAAGTTCAATACCTGACGAAGGGGGAAAGATCAGCTCCAGTGCCGGGAAGGGCAGCACCTCATACTCTCCAACCAGCACAGCTATCTGCTTCTCGTTCGCATCTCCATATACCATATAGGGAGTCAATGGAACTTCCGACTCCTTGATCATCCAGCCAGGATTACGGTAGGAAATTTCCACCGATTGACCGGGATGCAGCTGAAAGCCAGCCTTTGGGCTTATCCTGAGCAGATCGCCGTTCACATGATCGATGGCTACGTTCCCTGTAATCGATTCCTGAATAACACCTGAGCCCTGCTGGTTCACAAAGAGCGTCCAGCCCCCATCTCCAAGGGGTGTATCTCCCCTGTTTTCAAGGACAAATGTTGCATTGTAATAACCATCTGTGGCATGATTACCCTGAAATTCCCAGGTAATGGCTATCACATCTCCTGCGGGAGTACCCGACTGTTTGATCTGGTTACACGATATCATAAGAAAAGGAACTATGAATAACAGAAGTAGTCTATTCATGAGAGAGCAAATTTTAATTCTTCAATTCTTTGTAGTTTTAGCCTGCTAACAAAACTACACATTCATCCAATATTATCCCGCTATGAGTGAAATTTCCGCACCCACAAAACAGAAACGCCTGATCTCCCTGGATGCACTCAGGGGCTTTACCATTGCCGCCATGGTGATTGTCAACGATCCCGGAAGCTGGGAAAGTGTCTACTGGCCCCTGCGGCACGCCGAATGGAATGGCTGTACAATTACCGACCTGATCTTTCCCTTTTTCCTGTTTATTGTAGGTGTCTCTATTGCCCTGGCCTACTCCAAACGGCTGGATGCAGGCGCTCCAAAGAAGAGCCTCTATAAGAAGATCCTGATCCGGTCATTGAATATCTACCTGCTGGGAATTTTCCTCTGGCTCTATCCCCAGTTCGATTTCAGCTCCATCCGTTGGGTGGGTGTCTTGCCCAGGATTGCTTTTGTCTTTCTGGCCTGCGCACTTATTTTTCTCAATACCAACTGGAAACAGCAAATCAAAATCGGGGCCATCATACTGGTTCTTTACTATATTTTCGTGGCCTATATTCCTCTGCCCGGCATTGGAAAACCAGACCTGTCAGTAGCAGGGAAAAACTGGGCCAACCACATGGATACCCTGATACTTCCCGGGGTTATGTGGCAAAAGACCTGGGACCCTGAAGGAATTCTCAGTACTTTCCCGGCCATTGTTTCAGGAATGATTGGAATGCTGATCGGTAAGCTTTACCTATCTGTAAAGGATGAGAACAAGCGACTGGTCTGGCTCTATTTCATCGGCTTCTTAATGTTCCTGGCAGGCGGAATCTGGAACTGGGTTTTCCCTCTCAACAAGAACATCTGGACCAGCTCCTATGTACTCTACACATCGGGACTGGGCACTCTGGCGCTGGCAACCTGCGTACTGGTAGTTGATATGTGGGGATATACAAAATGGACCTTCCTCGGCAGGGTGTACGGTGCCAATGCCATTACCTCCTATGTGCTGGCAGGGATGCTGGTCCCAATATTTTACAGGATTAACTTCGGGGGATCGTCGCTCAATGAGTGGTTCATGAGCGGAGTGACCTCCGTTGGATTCGATCCCCGGTTTGCCTCCATACTCTATGCAATCATCTATATGCTGATCATTTTTTTTCCTGCACTTATCCTGTACAGGAAAAAAATATTCATCAAAGTATAAAGACCCCTTGCAGGCACTGGCAGCTTTTATTCAATCCTATGATCTAACATCCCTGCAATGGATGCTGTTGGGATTATCCGGCTTGCTGATAGGTATGTCCAAAACAGGCATTTCAGGGGTGGGACTGATGGTGGTCCCTCTCCTTGCCAACGCATTTGGGGGCCGGCCATCGGTTGGACTGCTATTACCCATCTTGATTTTTGCAGATATTTTCGCGGTCACCTGGTACAACCGCCACGCCCAATGGAAACATATCCTCCGTTTGCTCCCCTGGGCATTTGCAGGCATCATTATGGCCACCATTGTGGGGAAAACCATCTCAGATCAGACATTCAACAGGCTGCTTGCCGCCCTGATAATTGGTGGCATAGCAATCCTGGTATGGCGCGATCTCAAATCGGATAAATTTCAGGTCCCGAAATCAAGATGGTTTGCCAGAGGGCTGGGGCTCCTGGGAGGATTTGCGACCATGATAGGAAATGCTGCCGGTCCGGTCATGGCCCTCTACCTGCTCTCCATGCGTTTGCCCAAAAACAGCTATATCGGAACGGGGGCCTGGTTCTTTTTTATCGTAAATCTATCCAAAGTTCCCCTGCATATCTGGTCGTGGAAAACCATCACAATGAACTCATTTGTACTGGATCTCCTTATAATCCCGGCCATCGCATCAGGAGCTCTTCTTGGAATATGGCTGGTACGTCTCCTGCCTGAAAAATTCTACAGGATACTGGTTATAGTCACAACCCTGTTATCAGCGCTTCTCCTGTTTTAAGCTATTGTCTGCGTCTTTTTTCCAGGTATACTGTTTATCGTGAGAGGCTTCTCCCAGAGTATCCCGAACAGCGGAGACCAGCTGCTTCTGGGTAAATGGTTTCTCCAGGATCTTTGTAGCTCCGAATACCTTTGCTGTCTGCAGGTAATTATCGGCCGATATTTTTCCACCACCAGACATGGCAATAATTTTAAGATCGGAACGCACCCTTTTCATCTCACGTATAGTTTCAAGTCCCTCCTTTTCCGGCATAATAATATCGGTAATCACAAGGTCAACCGGAATCTTCTTAAATATCTCCAGTCCCTCGTTCCCGTTAGAGGCCAGCTTAATCTCAAACCCCTCACGTTCAAGCATTTTCTTAACCATTAATAAGATGTGATGATCGTCTTCAATAATCAGAATTCTTTGCATCATGAGGCTTTTTTAATATCCTGATTGAGCACCTTGCCTATTAATTCGCTGAACTCACTCAAAATAAGAGGTTTTGAAATAATATCTTCGATTTCGTACTGTTCCATGGCATTGGAAGGGATAGAATCCTGGTAGCCTGTAATGATGATGGCCTTCAGATCCGACCTGATCTTTTTTACCTCGCCAATCAGTTCTGTTCCCATCATCTTTGGCATTGCCTGGTCGGTAACAAGAAGATCGTACTTGTAGGGATCTTCCTTGAACACCTTCAGGGCATCCTGACTATCGGTCTTTATATCAACCGTGTATCCAAGGCTCTCCAGCATTCTTTTGCCCATAAATGTAATTTCTTTTTCATCATCTACAAAAAGAATACTGCCTTTACCCCTTTTCAGCTCCTGGGAGATATCTTCATCTTCTGCATAGTGCTCCGAATGTTGAGGAAGGTGTATGATAAACGTAGAGCCTTCCCCGGGCTCACTCTCAACCATGATGGTTCCATTGTAGCTGTTTACAATTCCGTGAACCACCGATAAACCCAGCCCGGAACCGGAGCCCACCTCCTTCTTGGTGAAGAAGGGTTCAAAGATTCGCTCAATGGTACGCTTGTCCATCCCATGACCAGTATCAGTGATCATCAACCGTATATAGGTTCCTTTCTGGATCTTGATTGAACCATTCAACTGCCCTGCATCAATCTTTTTCTTATCAAGACTGACCGTCAATACACCACCTTTACTCATCATGGCATGAAAGGCATTGGTACAGAGATTCATAATAATCTGGTGCATCTGGGTGGCATCAGCCAATACTGTACCACACTCATTATCAAGCTCCTGCCGTATTTCAATATTGGAAGGAAAAGAGGCTCTTATAAGTTTCAGAACTTCAGTCACCACCCGATCCAGTCTCAACGGCTTCTTATCGAAATCGACCTGGCGGCTGAAGGTCAGAATCTGTTGTACCAGGTCCTTTCCCCTGACTGCAGCACTATTGATCTGTTCCATATCATATCTCAGCGTGCTCTCATCAGATAACTCTTCCAGTGCCATTTCGGTATACCCGAGAATGGGGGTCAGGATATTGTTAAAATCATGGGCAATTCCCCCTGCAAGTGTACCGATCGTCTCCATCTTTTGCAACTGTACCAGCTGACCCTCCAGGTGGGTTTTCTCCTTTTCATGTCGCTTTCGGATCTCAATCTCCTTCTTCAGGTCTTTATTGGCCAAGGTAAGCTGCTGTGTACGCTCCTGCACCCTTTTCTCCAGGGCATTGTTAGCTGACTGAACCTTCTTCTGCTCCTTCTCCAGCAGAATTCTCATATAGAAATCCTTTCGAACCGATTGCTCCATATAGTAGCTGATAAACATACCGATCACATTCGCGCTGATAAAGAAAAAATTGTTATTTATCAGGATCTGTATAGGAGTATCAGATATCCATATGGCAGCCACTTCATAAGTGGCCACGATGGACCAGCCCACAATGGTTGCATAGATAAAACGTGCCTTGATAAAGGTATAACCAATAATAAAGATCAGGATCAGACCGGCATAATATGTGTAAAGATCGGCTATGTTGGCAGCATAAATGATCATGACAATTATAGCGAGGCCTGTCAGGTACATGATCCCGGCCAGCACAAGCTGCATGTATTTTTTAAATACAGCAGTGAAAGAGAAAATAATGACCGACAACAACAGTGGACAGATAATCCCAAAACGGATAAACCAGAACATGCTTTTCAGTTCCGGCAGCAAAAGCGCATCCAGAAAAGCAAAGATCCCAAAGAAAAAGATGGAGAGTGCCAGGGAGAATCTCATGGGTTTGAGAGAGTGGGAATAGTAATCGTTCAGGAACTTCTTCTCATACTGCCTGATCTCTCCTGAGAAGGCCAGAGTCAAACGATTCAGCTTCCAACCATCCTGACCGATAGTCGGCAACCCTAAAAGATTGCCCTGCAATATCGATTTGATTTTAAACATGTTACGCTGCTTTAATTCTTAAAAACAGGTTCACACCCAACTCTTCCATATCTACCTCAACCTGTTCTTCTTTGGCATCTGCTTCAAGCGCCATACGGACCAGGTCGTACTTGGACCTGTGGACCAGGTACCAGTCAGACAGCACCTCCATCAACCGCCTGGTAGGATTGCTGTGAGAGAAATTTCCAATGATAAATTCACCTCCGTCGGTAAGGTACTTATAGTACTTGCTGATCATGTAGACAAAGTGTTTGTCTTTGAAATAATCGAAAAGGCCTGCACTCCAGATAAGGTTGTACCATTGGTAGGGTTTAAATCTTAGTACATTGATCTTGAAATATTCGATGGATTCATTGAATTCCCCGTTCTGTTCTTTTGCAAAATTGATTGCATTCTGGTCAAAATCGACCAGATCGAATTTGATTTTGCTGTCAGGATTGTTATTCAGATACTCATTCACATCCGTAGCCGGTCCCGAACCTAAAATCAGGATCCGCTTCTCTTCTCCATCCAGTTTCTCAACTTCAGCACACCGGCGGAGAAAATAGTCCTTCCTGTTACGCACCGCATGTGCCCCCGCCTGATCCTGGAAAAACTTGTCCCAATTGGAATATTTTTCATCAGGATTCACATATATTCTGTAAATGTTATGGATAAGGGTAAAATCGCCTGGATACCCAAATGGTTTTACATATCCATGGCCAATCAGGGTATTCTCATTAAGAGACTCCTTGATTGCATCCCTGAAATACTCCAATTCAGAATCCTCCAGGTTGTTTATTATGGCAGTTAATTCTTTGTACTCATGTGGCTCCGGGCCACCATTTTCCACCAGTGCATAGAGGAATTTCTGGTCTTCTGCCGAGAGTTGATTGAGGGTTACAGTAGGGTGCAAAGGTTTCATACTATTAATGGTTACATTAATGTTTACTATTATTTTAAACAACTGAAAGTCTTTATTTGAGCTTAGCTCATGCCACAAAAAAGGGCTGATAACAGTTGAATTCCAAGATCATTATACGCGCCAATTCAAATAAGTGTTTCGTTGAAGGGTCAGAATCTTCCATATTAGAATCTGTTTAAATAAGTGTACAGGATACATCTTACTTGAATCTGAGGACAAAAATCACTTTCTTTAACCTTACTGATTATGAGACGAAAAAGAAAAAAAACGGGCAGGCTATTATTCCTGTCCGGTATGGTTATTTCAGCCCTGATCATCTTCCTGGGAAACAAAGCAGTAGTAAAAACTTCGACCGATGAATATTGTGCTTCCTGCCATATGCATCCCCAATCAACTCAGAGCTGGAAACTCTCCACCCATTACGATAACCAACAGGGTATTCATGTGCACTGCGTGGACTGTCACCTTCCACCCCATGGCGAAGGATACCTGACCGAGAAGACTATGACAGGTCTTCGCGATATATGGGCCAAGACCTTCAAAGATCCTGAAAGCTTCAACTGGGAAGCCAAATCACAGATTGAATATGCCAAGGGACATGCCTTTGAGGCCTCCTGCATACACTGTCACCAGAACAACTACCCACTAGGCCTTACCAAAGAGGGTCGTGAGGCGCACCTCTATTACGAGCGGCAGGCTGGTGAACTGCACTGCATCAACTGCCACATTACCGTAGGCCACCACGACCCCAACAGGCTGCATGCAAAAAATATCGATTTTGGTATTATCGAAACTGCAGAGGTAGCGCTCTATACCGAACCAGGGGTGATGAATGGTTTTAACAGTTTTACAGAGTATATTCCGGGATCGGCTGTGAGTTTTGAAATGGTTGCCATTCCTGGTGGCACATACCAGTTGGGAAGTCCGGAAGATGAACCGTTCCGGAACGATAACGAAGGTCCTGCCAGGGAGGTGAAGATCATCCCTTTCTTTATGGCAAAAATCGAAGTGTCATGGAGGGAATACCTGGCATTCTTTAAGCAGACCGGTGCACAGGGAAAAACGGCCGATGCGTACCTGAATGTGAACCAGGGTGATGTGGATGCCATCTCAGGTCCTACAGCTCCATGGGGTGCCCCCGACCAGGGTTGGGGTAAGGGCTCCCTGCCAGCCATCACCATGACCCATCATGCAGCAGAGGTGTATTGCCAGTGGCTCGCCAAGATTACCGGTAAAAAATACAGGCTTCCCACCGAAGCTGAATGGGAATATGCCGCCAGGGGAGGCACCGAAACACCTTACTTTTTCGAAGGTGATCCCAAACAGTATGTGAAACAGGGATTACGAAACAAGCTATTTGGTGTGGATACCACCGGGATAAATAGTTACATTGCCTATATTAAAAACAGCGGATCAAGATCTATGGGACCGGAATCGAAAATGGAGAATCCCTTCGGACTGGTGAATATGCTGGGGAATGTGGCCGAATTCTGCTCCGACCGGTATGCTGAGGATGCCTATTCCCAATATACCAACGGACCTCTCACCGATCCCAAAGGGCCGGCAGAGGGTGAAGAACATGTGATCAGGGGAGGTTCCTATAGAGATGGTGCCGATAATGTAAGGTGTGCTTCAAGGGAGCCCACCCGAAGTGTGCCCTGGCTAAAGACCGACCCACAGATGCCCAAAAGCATCTGGTGGTATTCCGACTGTATCTCTGTTGGATTCAGAGTGGTGTGTGAATTCGAAGAGATTACGGCAGATCAACAATAAGAGAATTGCCTTTAAAACTATAACCTCATTAAACAATTTTTTCAATATGAAACCAACCAAAACAACCAGCAGACGCAGATTTTTAGAAAACAGTGCGTTGGGTGCCATCGGTGTGATCGGCGCCAGCCAATTGATTAAATCATGCGCACCGGGTGAAACTACCGGTGAAGTAGTAGTACCTACCATTCTTGAAACCGCAGTAGACGGACAACCGCTGAGGGCGGGTGTAGTTGGTTGCGGTGGACGCGGCACCGGTGCCGCTCTCGATTTCCTCAATGCGGGTCCTAACCTCAGTATTGTTGCAATCGCCGACGTTTTCCAGGACCGTATTGATGGTTGCAGGAAAGAACTGAAAGAAAAGAAAGATGTTGAATTGGCCGACGCCAGTTGCTTTGTGGGATTTGATGCCTACAAGAAGCTGCTTGAAGTGGATCTGGATATTGTCATTTTAGCCACTCCGCCTTTTTTCCGTCCCGAGCATTTCCAGGCATGTGTGGAGGCACGCAAGCACGTATTTATGGAGAAGCCCGTGGCCGTTGACCCGGTTGGGGCACGCGCTGTAATGGCTGCCTCCAAGCAGGCCGAAGCTGCAGGTTTATGTGTGGTAACCGGTACACAACGCCGTCACTCCTGGAATTACCAGAATGTGGTTGCCCGCATCAATGCAGGTATGATTGGTGAGATTGTTTCATCCAATGTGTACTGGAACCAGTCGGAACTCTGGCACAGGGAGAAGCAACCCACATGGACCGAGATGGAATTTATGCTCAGGGACTGGGTCAACTGGACCTGGCTTTCGGGTGACCATATCGTGGAGCAACATGTTCACAATATTGATGTAAGCAACTGGTTTGTAGGGCGACATCCCGTAGAAGCAGTAGGCATGGGATCGAGACTGAGAAGGCTTACGGGTGACTGCTATGATAACTTCAGTGTGGACTTTATCTATGACAAGAGTATTCATATGCACTCCATGTGCCGACAGATCAACGACTGTGCCAACAGCGTAAGCGAACAACTCAGAGGTACCAAAGGATATACAGATTGTGAGAAAACCATCTGGGATGCTGAAGGGAACGAATTGTATAAATATGAATCTCCAGTGGATGAAGCAGGCGAACCAACAATAAACAGCCCCTATGTACAGGAGCACATCGACCTGGTCACCGCCATCCGTACCAACAACCAGATTGTGGAAGCTGAGGAGACCGCTATTTCAGTTCTGACCGCTATTATGGGCCGAGAATCGGCCTATACCGGTAAGAAAGTGACCTGGGAAGATATGATGGGATCTGATATGGTTCTGGGTCCCAAAGGTGAACTTACAATGGGGCCGGTCGATATAAAGGCCGTTATTCCTATTGCAGGCTCTGCCTCCAATTAGTCATTGAATGATGCACCATAAGCGGGAGTGCTAAAAACAAACCGGGTCGCTCAATTATTAGGAGCGACCCGGTTTTCTTTCTTTCTGATTTGAGAGACGCTCTCAATTGATTTCTTAAAACTGATCCACTTTGGCGTAGGCCTCAATAACGGCCAGCTCTCCCTCCTTACCTTTCACGGAATTTCCGTGTTCCATTCCCACAATACCGGTGAATCCCTTCTCATGGATATGCTTGAATACATTTAGGTAGTTGATCTCCCCGGTGGTCGGCTCTTTCCTGCCCGGGTTATCGCCCACCTGGAAGTAGGCAATCTCATCCCAGGCCAGATCCATATTGGGAATCAGGTTCCCTTCGTGGATCTGCTGATGATAAAGGTCATCCAGGATCTTACAGGCTGGACTATCAACTGCCCTGCAGATCTGGTATCCCTGTGGGATCTTATTCAGAAACAGGCCGGGATGGTCCCTGAAATTAAGGGGTTCCAGCACCATGGTCAGCTCATGCGGCTCCAGAATCGCACTGGCACGTCTAAGGGTATTGATTACATTGGCTGTCTGATACCCCATATCCTTTCGCAAATCAACAAATCCGGGAACCACAGTCATCCAACGGGCATTGACCCTTTTGGCCACCTCAACCGACTCTTTGATCTCTTTCAGGAATTGGTCCAGTTTTTCCATATTTCCGCTGGTAAGGCTGGGTTCTTTCCAGTAAATGGTATGGGCCACAAAAACTCCCATCTCCATTCCCAGGTTGGCCATCTTGCCGGCAATCTTCTCTTGCATGGAGATCTCTCTTCCCTTCATACCATTATCTTCCATGGCGGTAAATCCCGCATCTGCCATAAACTGGAGCTGGTCCAGAAGGTCATCCCCTGCTGAATGTTTAAACATTCCAAAATGAGGGGCATATTTCAGTTTAAATTGATGTTTACCTGCAGAAGACATTGCTGACGAAGCTGCAGAGGCGTGTGCCATTCCACCGGTTACAATGGCTCCGGTGACCACAGCACTACTTTTAAGAAAAGATCTGCGTTGCATAGGATAAGTTTTATTAAGTTGAAAGTTGGTTCGAAGAACTTAAAAGTAACAAATTATTCCTCAGGATACCAACAGGTAGTCTTTCCCCTCCACATATCCCCGCTGCTCCAGGAACGCCTGGATCTTCTCCCGATTGTCCATCTGCCTGATATAGGTCAGGATAAACAGAGAACCTGCATCCGGAAGATCATCATAGTAAGTAACCTCCTTCTCTATCTGTCTCCCCTTCCGGGTATCGATATAGGTAGTGATCACGATACCGTGCTGCTCCAGAATCCTTGCCCTCCTGCGGGAAATTCTGCTGGCCCCCCAGACCCAAACTGCAGGATGATAGGGATTGTACTCTGAAAGCCATTTGGCCAGGTAGTGACTTTTAATCTCATAAAAGGCCTTATCGCTGTAGATGGGGTGTGTCCGGGTCAATCTCCCATGCGAATCGTGCCAGTCCAGCACCACTTCCGGTACCTTCGCTATCTTTACCCCCCGATCGAGCCATCTCAGCCACATCTCGTAATCCTCGGGAAAATCGCCCGACAGGTAGAGTCCGAATTGCTCCATGGTCTCTCTTCTCCACATGGCCGTCGGGTTCACAATAGGGGCCTCAATGAAACGTCTGTTAAAAATCTCCTCGTATGTAATTACTGAATTGCTCCACTCCACAAACCGTCTGAATCCCCCGGTGGTTTCCGGATCTCCCACATGATTCACCAACCCGGCCACGGCACCGAAATCCGGATGGCCATCCAGGAATTCACTTTGCAGCCTGAGCCTTCCCGGCAGGGCCACATCATCGGC
>JAGLTY010000020.1 GCA_023135025.1 Bacteroidales bacterium
TCCCAAAGAGGATGTCAGAAAACTGGATGCATTCATTGGCATTGGAATCAGTGTGCATGCCGATGTATACTACACTCCTGGTAATGTCCACGAAATCAGGATCGAGGGAGATAACAGGGATGTAGATGATCTGATTACCAAGGTAAAAGATGGTTTCCTTCAGGTGAAGTATGAGGATTGGAGGACCAGGCGCTCAAAACTGACCATCTATATTACTTCCAAAGAACTGGAAGCTGTAAAGATTTCAGGCTCTGCCCAGTTTAAATGCGGGGAGCCGATCACAGCAGATGAGATGGAACTGGCCATGACAGGAAGTGGTGGTATTCTACTTAAAAAACTTGAAGCCGACGAGGTGGATGTGAGGATCTCCGGTTCAGGCGATATTGAACTGCTGAGCGGTAGTGCAGATGAGCTGGATGCAAAGATCAGTGGTTCAGGTAAATTGAATGCAGTGACATTTGAGGTCTCAGAATTCTCAGCAGCCATCAGCGGATCGGGAAGTATAAGGATTACAGCGAAGGAGGAACTTGATGTGAAGATATCTGGAAGCGGTAAAGTTTATTACCACGGAACTCCAAGAGTAAACAGCATCTCATCCGGTTCGGGGAAAGTGGTAGCATTATAAAGATTCGGAGCACCCCTGCCTCAATGAGGAAGGGGAAACAGGAGCGGTTGTTTTTACAACCCCCGCAGGCTGTCTGGAAACGGGCAGCCTGTTTTTTGCTTTGCCGCGATTGTAGTTACAGGGGTAAAATGCCGGTGCTGAAATTCTATTAAAAAGTGGGACTATGAGCGCAGTGTGGTGATTGTACCATCTTCTTCCAGTTTGATGATGGCCGAAGGTGCAGAAGGTGCGGTCTCATCCTGGCGCCAGTTTACCACATAATCGATCTGTTCGCGGATGGGAGTTTTGATCTTATGAAATGTAGCTGGAGATTGTTCACCCGAGATGTTCGCCGAAGTGGAAACAATGGGTTTTCCTGTGATTTCAATCAGTTTCCTGCAAAATAGATCGGAGGTAATGCGGATACCAATAGATCCGTCGGGTGCCACCAGGTTATCTGCAAGGTTGCGGGCTCCGGGATATATAATTGTAGTTGGTTTTTCTGACTGTTTGATAATATCCAGCGCCTGAAGGGGAATGTTTTCAAGGTACTCTTCCAGCATTGAGATTCCGTTTATAAGCACCAGCATACTTTTGCTATCGGCTCTTTGTTTGATACGGTAGATGTTCTGGACGCTCTCCCGGTTGGTTGCATCACATCCAATGCCCCAGATGGTATCGGTGGGATAGAGGATGATGCCTCCCGATCGTATGATATCTCCTGTTTTTTTGACTTCAGTATCAATCATGCCTGCTCTCAAGATAGACATTGTAAAGAGAAGGAATGGTCTGCTCTTCTCTGAATTTCAGGGCATGTGCCCCTCCTTCACGAATCAGATGGTCGCGTAATGCGGTTTTCTCAAGCACCTGCCTGATGGCATGGATCATCTCCTCCTGGTCGTTTGGATCAATCAGTAATCCCCCTTTACCGGCAGTCTCTTCAAGGCATCCTCCCCTGGAGGTGATTACTGGAACACCCGAGTTCAGGGCTTCAAGGATAGGGATGCCAAAACCCTCATATGATGAAGGATAGATAAAGCCGGCCGAACCCTGGTATATGGCTGGAAGGTCAGAAGTCTGCAGCTGGTCGAGGAAAATGATATTTGGCAATCCGTTTCGCTCAATATACTGTTTTACCTGGTTGAAATAGGCAGTCTTCTTGCCCACCACTACCAGGGGAAAATCTATATTTCCCTGGTGAAGGGCCTGTACAATTTTCAAAAGATTTTTCCGCTCTTCAATGGTTCCAACATAAAGCAGATATTCAGCTGGCAGAGCAAACTGCTTCCGGATAAATTGCATAGATTCGTCGCTCACCCGGTTGTAAAACTGCCTGTGACATCCCTGGTATACCACTCTGATTCGAGATTCATCAACATCCAGAAAGCGAATAATATCCTGTTTGGTCTGTTCGCTCACAGCAATAATTCTGCTGGCCACGCGGGTACCATACCGGACTTTACTTTCGTATATTTTTCGGTTAAAGGTTTGATAGAGTTCAGGGTGTTCCATGAATATGAGGTCGTGTATGGTGAACACGGATCTGATTTTACTTTTGTGAATCCCAAAGGGCAGTTCATTGCTGAGGCCATGGTAGAGATCAATGGCATCCTTATTTAGTCTGTGGGTGAGCCTGAAACTGCGCCAGAAAGATCCGGATCTTCTCCAGATCCCATTACCTGGCATCCTGATGGTGGTTCCTTCTGGTTCATTGAAGAGCTCATCATCGGCAATTCCCGGGGTATAGAGAAAGCATTCATTCTCAGGGTAGAACCGGCAGATATTGGATATGATGTACCTGCTGTAGTTACCCAGGCCACTGTAGTTATTAAAGGCTCGCTTTGCATCAAATCCGATCCGCATTATACTGCCACGTTGTATTCCCTGAGGGCATCATTCAGGGAGGTTTTCAGGTCGGTAGAAGGTTTACGTGTTCCAATGATCAGGGCACAGGCCACCTGGAAGTCGCCTGCCGGAAACGATTTGGTATATGATCCGGGAATAACCACCGAGCGGGCCGGAACCACACCTTTTGTCTCCACCGGCTCTTTTCCTGTCACATCAATGATCCTTGTGGAATTGGTGATAACCACATTGGCGCCCAGTACCGCTTCATATTCCACCCTGACACCTTCCACCACGATGCTTCGGGAGCCGATGAAGCAATTGTCCTCTATGATAACCGGGGCTGCCTGGACCGGTTCCAATACACCACCGATTCCAACTCCACCACTTATATGAACATTCTTTCCAACCTGGGCACAGGATCCAACTGTTGCCCAGGTATCGACCATGGTTCCTTCATCCACATAAGCTCCTATATTTATATAAGAGGGCATCATAATAACTCCTTTGGAGATATAGGCACCGTACCTTGCAATGGCATGGGGAACAACACGAACGCCCTTGGCTTTGTAGCCACTTTTCAACGGAATTTTATCATGGAACTCAAATGGGGGAGTCTCTATGGTCTCCATTTTTCTGATGGGGAAATAGAGGATGACTGCCTTTTTGACCCAGTCGTTGACTTTCCAGCCATTGGGCTCTTTTTGTGCTACCCGCAGAATGCCCCTGTCCAGCTGGTCGACCACCTCATGAATGGCTTTCTGAACATCATTTTTGCCGAGAAGTTCCCGGTCATCCCAGGCAGCTTCAATGGTCTCTTTCAGTTTCATCTTCCAAAAATAACAACTTTAATGAGTCGCGCCACCAGGTATAAAACAACCAGGGTAAATATGATGGTTGCTCCCGATGGAATATCCAGGTAATAGGAGAGCACAAGTCCCAGCAACGAGGCAAAGAAACCGAACACTACGGATCCGATCATGATGTGGGAGAACCGGTTGGTGAAAAGATTTGAGATGTTCTGGGGGATCGTTAGTACGGAGAGTACCAGGATGATTCCGGCTGTTCGGATACTCAATACGATGGTCAGCGCCACAAGGATGATAAGCAGATAGTTGATGAACATAACCGGGATACCCCTGATCCGGGCAAACTGCTCGTCAAATGAAACATACAAAATGGGTCTGTAAAGCAGAGTGAAAACTGTAGTAACAGTCAGCGCCAACGCCAGCATAAGCCAGAGGTCGGTGGAGGTTACCGTAATAATGCTTCCAAACAGGTAGCTCATCAGGTTGGGGGCGTATCCCGGTGTCAAATAAACAAAGATAATGCCAATGGCCATTCCCAGGGACCAGAGGATGGCAATGATAGAATCGTTTCGCATCACTTTTCGCCGGGTAAGGTTCTCAGTTATCAGCGCCGCCAGTACGGCAACGGTTGCTGCTCCGGCCAGTGGAGGAAAGCCCAGGTAATAACCAATGCCTACCCCGCCAAAGGAGGCGTGGGTAATTCCGCCACTGATAAATACCATCCGTCTCGATACTATGTATGTCCCGATGATACCGCAGGTGACCGACATCAACAGTGCAGCCACCACTGCATGTTGAAAAAATCCATATGTGAACAGGTGCAGAAGATCCATGTTACTTGTGAATGTGTTCTTTAATGACCCTGTGCGGTACCGGGCCGTGGGCAATGATTTCGATGGGACAGTTATAGACCTTTAGCTGTTCTTCGCTGATCTCGTTGGATGCATGGTAATGAAGATCCCGATTCACACATGCAATGGTTTTAATATAGGGTGAGATAATCCCGATATCGTGTGAAACCAGCAGGATGGTAATGGTTTTGTTCAGCTCTTTTAACAGAGCATACAGTTCTGTTTCGAATTGATTGTCCACATGAGTATCTGGCTCGTCAAGGATCAGTAGCCTGGGTGAAGAGATGATGGCCCTTGCCAGCATAGTGCGCTGGAACTCCCCTCCGGAGAGTTCTCCGATGGGACGGGAATGCAACGCTTTCAATCCTACAGTTTCCAGCGCCTTTTCTACTTTGTGCTGCCTGCTTTTAGTAGTTCCGAGTCTCATTTTCAGCCCGTGTTCCAATCCGGAAGCGATGACCTCCTTTACAGTAATGGGGAAGTTCTCATCCACCTGGTTTCCCTGGGGCAGGTACCCTATTTCCCAACTGTTCATGGAATGTTTAACGGACCCCCCAACCGGTTTTAATAGCCCCAGGATGGCCTTAACCAGTGAAGTCTTACCGCCGCCATTGGGACCGATAATTCCAATGAAATCGTGTTCGAACACAGAAAGAGAGATATTGGAGAGAACCAGTTGCTTCTGGTATGCAACATCCATATTCTTTATCTCTATGAGAGGTGTGCTCATTGGTTTGAGGGATTAAGCTGTTCTGCAATATAGCGCATTTGTTCACCCCACTGCAGGTCTAGGGGATCAAATTGAATAATCTCAGATCCTGTTTCCTTTGCGAGAACCTCTGCATTTTTACGATCAAACTGGTTCTGTATCAAGATTTTTGAAATTTGATGGTGAATGGACAGGTCGATCATTTGCTTTAAATGGGCAGGCGAAGGAGTTTTTCCTTCAATTTCGAGGGGGAATTGTTCCAGCCCGTAATCTCTGGCATAATAGGTGAGTGCCGGGTGGTATATCATGAATTTCTTGTTCTCAATACCTTCAAGTTTGTTGGTAATCGCCATGTGAAGCGAATCAAGTGAGAGGGAGAATTGGTCAAACATTGCCAGCAGGGACTCCTTTTCATCGGGAAACAGAAGCAGCAGTTCGTTGTGAATGTTGCGGGCAATGATCCTGGCATTGATGGTAGACATCCAGATATGGGGATCAGTTCCATGATGCGCATCTCCATGGTGATCTTCTCTCTCCCCGGCATCCTCCATGATGATCTCTACCCCTTCAGAGAGATCCACGATTTTCATGCCCGGATTGACGCTAGTGATCTTATCCATCCAGCTTCGTTCAAAGCCTACAAATCCTATACGCATGTAAACTGCTGATCGATGCAGTTTCCCAAGTTGTGAAACGGTAGGTTCGTAAGTGGCCGGACTGGCACCCGGGGGGATCATCACATTGATTTCCGCCAGGTCGCCGGCCAGCTGTTCAATAAAGTATTGTTGCGGAATAATACTTACACTGATCACCGGTTTGTCCACGGTTTCACCACCTGTTCTGCAGGAGGTGGCCAGCAAGAATACCCATATGACCAGAAGAAGGTTTTTCATTGCTTACCCGGATTAAATATCTTATAAAGGGGGGTGCCTTTTGGTGGAACAGGATCATGTCCGTGACCGCCCCATGGATGACAACTGAGAATTCTTTTTGTTCCCATGATCAACCCCATGACCGGGCCATGTATTTTCAGTGCTTCAATGGCATATTCGGAACAGGTTGGATGATACCTGCAGGTTTTAGGAAGTGCCGGTGAAATGATCCACTGATAGACTTTAATGGGAACGGTCAACAACCCAATCAGAAGCCAACGGATCCACCTCGTAAAGAAGAAATTATTTATGCGTTTCGGAAGAGTTGATAACCAATTCATAGACAATTTGAAATCCAGGTAAAATTAAGAATTAATTTAGATCATTTCTTAAATGGATTTCTCCTCATTTTATGTATTTTCACGACTCAATTTTACAATATGTAAGATCGTTCTATAATTCAATAACAATTTGTAACCATGAAAGAAGCTGTAGCTGTACTTTGTGCAGGCGGACCTGCGCCCGGAATCAATACTGTGATCAGTTCAGTAACCAAAATATTTGACAAGAACGGGTTCAATGTACTTGGAATTAATGGAGGATATAAGAGTCTGTTCTCAGATGAGCCCGAATTTGAATTTCTTGATTTTGATTATGCCGATCAGATATACAGCAGGGGAGGATCTGCCCTGAAGATGAGCCGCTATAAGCCAAAGGATGATGAGTTCAAGGTTGATTTTTTCAAAAAGAACAATGTGAAGTTGCTGGTTACCATCGGGGGAGATGATACAGCTTCTACAGCCAACCGTCTGGCTAAATTCCTGGCCAGGGAGAAGCTGGATGTGAAGAATATCCACGTGCCCAAAACCATCGATAATGACCTGCCGCTGCCGGAGGGGACCCCTACTTTTGGATACCACTCCGCCAAGGAAGAGGGTGTACGTATCTCCACTACTATCTATGAAGATGCCCGGACCAGTGGAAACTGGTTTGTGGTCAGTGCCATGGGTCGTGAGGCTGGTCACCTGGCTTTTGGGATCGGGACCGCCTGTCACTATCCCATGATCATTATCCCCGAGATGTTCAATAAGACCAAGATCACTTTTGATAAGATCACCAGGATGGTGGTTTCATCCATGGTAAAACGCAGAATTATGGGCATCGATTACGGTGCGGCTATGATCAGCGAGGGTGTTTTTCACTTTATGAGCGACGAGGAGATTATTGATACCGGGATCAATTTCACCTATGACGATCATGGTCATCCCGAGCTTGGAAATGTAAGTAAATCTCACATTTTCAACATGCTTACTCAGCAGCATCTCAAAACTTTGCGCATTACCGTGAAGAGCCGTCCCGAAGAGATTGGTTATGAATTACGCTGCTGCAGGCCTATTGCTTATGACCTCTCTTATGCAACCCGGCTTGGACTGGGCGTTTACAACCTGTATATAAAGGGTGAAACCGGTTGTATGACCACCATCGACCGTAGAGGCAAGATATCTCCGCTCTACCTGAAAGATGTGGAAGATGAGAACGGGAAAGTGAAGCCACGCCTGGTAAATGTTGAATCGGAGGCGGTTCAGGTGATCTTCAGGAACAACCTGCACTACATCACCAAAGAGGATTACAGGGCTGCAAAGAAATATTTGAAGGATCCTGCAGAATATGACTTTATGAAGATTCTGAACTGGACTTAATAATCCCACACCCGGGGCCATTGATTTGTATCAATTATTAATTAATTTTAGAAGAAAAATCATGGCACAGGGGAATAGGAAAAAAGAGACCATAGGAATATTAACCGGCGGCGGGGATGTACCGGGTTTGAATCCGGCCATTCGTGCCATTACTATTCGTGCCCTCCGGGAGGGATACCAGGTCATCGGTCTGCGAAAGGGCTGGTCGGGCATTTCTGAGATCATCAGGGATAAAAATGCAGATAACAGTGAGCACTTTATTGTACTTACCGAACAGATTGTCAATAAAGCGGGACGTACAGGTGGGACCTTTCTGCACACCTCCAGGGTGAATCCAAGCAGGATGAGCAAAGAGGCGGTGCCTCAGCATCTGAAAACCAAATACAATAAGGAGAGCAACGATCTGACCCCGGAAGTTCTGGAGAACCTCGCGTTTTTGGGTATTGACTATCTGATACCTATTGGTGGAGATGATACCCTGAGTTACGCGGTGCGTCTCTATAAAGAGGGGTTCAAGGTGATTGCCATGCCAAAGACCATGGATAATGATGTGCCGGGTACCGATTACTGTATCGGTTTCAGTACATGCGTAACGCGTACCATAAACATGACCAATACACTTCGGACCTCGGCCGGTTCGCATGAGCGGATTCTGGTGCTGGAGGTATTTGGAAGATATGCCGGATTTACTGCCATGCTTCCTACCATGGCCGGAGCCGCAAACCGTTGTGTGATTCCAGAACACCAGTTCGATATTTCTCATCTGGCGGAACTACTTGTGGAGGACCGTATGCAGAATCCAAGCAACTATTCTGTGGTTCTGGTTTCGGAAGGCGCCACTTTTAAGGGGATGGATGAGATGATGTTTAAGAATGGGGATAAGGATGCTTACGGTCATGCGAAACTGGGAGGAATCGGCACTTCAGTTGCGGACCTGATCAAGAGGGAATCGGCAAAATACAACAATGGTGTGCCCATCAATATAATCAACCAGCACCTGGGATACCTGGTACGCGGAGGTGATCCCGATGCCATAGACTCCATTGTTCCCATGGCATATGGCAACCTGGCCCTGGACCTGATATTAAAGGGAATTCACGGACGGCTGGTTGTATTGAGAAATGGACGATACGACAATGCTCCGGTCGATGTGGTGACCAGTACAAAGAAAGTTGTAGATGTGAAAAAGCACTACAATACCGAACGGTTAAGGCCGCACTTTAAAAGTTTTGAATTCCAGCCCCTCTTTATTATGAGTGGATCTTAAAAAAGGATATTATTCGATGTATATCCACGCAGTTTCTATCACATTGTCCCTAATATTGTTCAGCTCCCTGAGGGATGCTTTAACAGATTCATAGGAACTGGCAGTCACCAGGTTGAAACTGTATGGACCAGCGATTATCTTACCCTCGTACCCCTGCTCTTTCATCTGAGCAGAATAATCATCTGCGTAAGACGAGGTTTTAAATGCACCAACGATGATATGTACTTTCGAATTGGCTCCATCTTCGCAGTTAGCCAGTTTAAGCATGGCCTCATCTGCCTGCATCCTTGCAAGAGCCAGCTGGTCTGCCAGGTCTTTATTGTTATTTACCTGAGTTTTCAAAGCATTGTTTTCAGCAACCATTTCATCAATCTGTTTTTGAGTCATGGATGGTTTTTGAAATAAACTGCAGGATGATACGATCAATCCCAGTAAAATAATTCCAATCAGATTCTTCATGATGAATGCGTTTAGGTTCTTCAAGATTAAAGATACGTAAAATCCACTAACAGTAAATTTGATTGCAAATGGATTTGTTAATAACTCTACACACCTGTTAATCAGCTTTATAATCTGTTTTGTTGTACTTTTGAATGATGAGCAGCCCATTTCCGGACCATATTTTTCAGGCAGCTGAGGAGTATTTATGGATCCTCTCAAAAGGGTATCCCCAAAATGCTGCATTGAAACTGGTTGGTGATAAATTTGTGTTGCCTCGTGATATGCGTCAGATCCTGTACAGGGGGGTTGCTCCGGCTGGTCAGGCATTGTCTCGGCGTGGTAAAATTGGATCGGTTGAAAAGGGCGATCTTGTTTTAATCGACACCTACAATGTACTTTTCACCGTAAATAATTACCTGTTGGGAAGACCGCTGTTTATCAGCAATGACGGAATGTTACGCGATGCCGGGGAGATGCGTGGCAGGATTATCAACAAGCCGCAGTTTTCCCGATCGGTCTCCATGATGCTTGAGGTGTTGCAGATGTGGCCGGAAGCCACCTATATTCACTATCTCGACGAGCCGGTCTCTCACAGCGGGCGCCTCTCCATTGAGCTCTGTAAGGATATGGTACAAATGGGAATTGAGGGAGATGCCCACACGGTGCAGTCGCCAGATCATATGCTCAAACAGGAGAGAAGCGATGCCATCTGCACCTCCGATGGAGCTATTATTGACCATTACCAGGGCAGGGTCATCGATCTGCCCAGATTCCTGCTTCAGAACTATTTTCAGCCCGATTTCCCTCAGGTTATTCGAGAGTCGATTACTCCTGCATAAAGAGCAAGGTGGAGATTGGATAGTGATCGGAGTGATCTGTTTTGATCCTTTTGAATTCAGAAGATATCAGGGGAGGACCATACATGATATAGTCGATGCGAAAAGAGGGAAATTCCCCGGCATAGGTATTCCCGAAGCCCCGGCCTGATTTCCGGAAGGCATCATCCAATCCTCTCTTGATTTTTCGGTAGGCATAGGATTGAGGTGTATCGTTGAAATCGCCCATGACAACCACTGAGTGTGGGGATTCCCTGATATAATTAGCTATTATTTGTGCCTGTTCGGCACGCATGGAGAAAGCGGTTTTTAACCTGGAGCCGATGGCCCTGATTTCGTTCATCTGCTCATTATTGTATTTGAACCGGGCCGTATCCATAAAAGCGTAATTATCTTCTTGGAAACTGATGGACTGCAGATGGATATTAAAGACCCTGATCGTATCGTTCCGGAACAGGATATCTGTATACATGGCGGCATTAAAGGAGGAGTTAAACGGGATCCTGCTCTTTTTAAGAATTGGATATTTGCTGAAAGTGGCGATCCCGAATCCGTTCCTGTTGGTATGATCAGCTGTATAGTAGACTGCATTGTGAGGAAGATATTTCAGATGACTGGAAATATCGGTGTGCGTCTGGCCACTTTTTGAGGAGGTGTAGTACTCCTGGAAACAAACCAGGTGAGGTTCCTGCGTTTCAAGAAATTCAAAGATCTCCTTTTTTGCCTCTGGCTCCCTGTTCCAGCGGTAGATATCAAATCCTCTTACATTGTAGGAGAGGGCTTTGAAGAATCTATCCTGCGAAGTATTTACCGGAATCTCTGAAGATCTGAAATTAAGAGGTAACAGATTGTTTAAATGGTTCCATCCCAGTAATATAACAATGACCGAGATCAGGATCTCTCTCTTTAAGCGGATCAACCAGAAGCAGAGAAAGGCCAAATGCAGCATCAGGAGATAAGGATAAGCCAGTCCGAAAAGTGCAGGGAGGACCAACCTGGCCGGGTTCACTACAGGAGCCAGGTAAGCCAGCAGCATGGCTACGGCACCCAGGATATTCAGGATCAGTACGACTCTGTCAGTAAACTTACCCACAACTATTTTTTATCGCCCATTTTGAAGAGCAGTTCTTTCTCCCTGGAAGAGAGACTGTCATACCCGGCTTTGGAGATCTTATCCAGGATCTGATCGATCTCCTTCTGTTCTTCAGCTTTATGTTGATTGTATATAATATCGTCTGCCGGAGACTTCTGTTCAGCGGAACGTCTGTAAGTGACCTTCAGTTTCTCTTTCCCTGGTTTGAACCATGTGGCGATACTGTCCATGGTCCGGTCAAATCCTTTTGTAAGATCTTTTCCCCTCCTGTAGTAATAGGCAAACAGGAATCCAGTAAGTGCACCCCCAATGTGTGCAATTTTCCCTCCCGTATTAACCGAGAAGTCAACCAGCGAGGTAAAAATAAACATGATCAGGGCAATGTAGATGATTTTAACCGGCCCGATCAATATCAGATGCATTCTTCGTTCAGGCTGGTAGGTGGCAGTGGCAACAACCACAGCCATCACCGATGCGGATGCCCCAAGGGCTATCGATCCCTCCCTTACCCCTTCAAAGACAGGGAAGAGGTTATAGAAAATAACATATAGGATTCCCCCGGTAAGTCCACCCAGCAGGTAGGTGCTAAGCAGTTTTTTCAGTCCCATCTCCTGGATAAAAATGGTACCGAACCAGTATAACCACAAAAGATTAAAGAGAATATGAATAAAATCCACATGAAGGAACATGTAGGTAACCAGGGTCCACGGACGGTGCGCAAGCACCTCCAGGTTGGCCGGTACTGCAAGGAAGTTCAGAAATTCGGGGAAGAGGTCGTAGGAGTTTGACAGAAAAAGTACAATCCTGACAATTTGTACTGCCATAAAGAGTCCCAGGTTGAGGTAGATAAGCTTATGAAGGGTGGTTCCTTTGCGGAACGACTCTTTTATTTCGTCGATTATACTCATTTAATCAGTAAGTTAGTAGAAGTTACGTGTGAACTTGTTCCAGTATCTGATTAAAAAGAATCCAAAAATCATACCACCCAGGTGTGCAAAATGAGCAATATTGCCTCCGCTCTGTGTTATACCCAGGAACAGTTCAAGTACACCAAAACCGATGACCAGCCATTTGGCCTTGATGGGTATTGGAATGAACATTATGTAGAGGGGTGTATTGGGAAACAGCATACCAAATGCCAGCAGGACACCATAAACAGCACCGGAGGCTCCAACAGTGGGTCGGATCAGTTCCCTTCCAACCTGATAAAATGGATTTCCGGGCTGCAATATCTCATTGAGCAGGGTATGGTTGATCCGGTCTACTGAATAGGCTGCTTTCAGTGCCAGAATATCGGGGGCAAACTGGATATAATTTACCAGTTGATGGAAAAAAGCTGCGCCCAGTCCGGTAGCCAGATAATAGATCAGGAATCTCTTGCTTCCCCATACACTCTCCAGGGTTTTCCCAAAAATCCATAGGGCATACATATTAAAAAATATATGGGTGATCCCTCCATGCATAAACATATGTGTAACGATCTGCCATGGTCCGAAGTAGGGTGACTGAAAATAGAACATTCCCAGAACCGCATTCAGGTTCACATTAAACATCCGTTGAAAGAGCATGGTACCCACCAGCATCACCACGTTGATAATGATCAGGTTCTTTGTAACCGGGGGTGTATTGCTTAATCTACTACTATAAAATCGATTCATAATACTAATCTATTCTTTAAAATGAGAATCCAGTTCTTCCAGGTCAATGATCTTAACAATTAGTTTACCGGAAGGCGTATGGTTTGGGTTTTCACATGCAAACAGCTGGTCTATTAGTTCCTGCATCTCAATATCAGTAAGTTGTTTTCCATAATGAATGGCCGATGCCTTTGCTGCAGCCCGGGATACCTGTTCTGCACTCTGCATTTTATTAAAACCTTGCAGGGTTTTATATTGTTCAATCATCAATTCAATGGTGTCGCCTGCGCCGGCAGGTTTCATTTCTGCGGGAAATCCGTGTATCACCACACTGTGGTTTCCGAAGTCTCGTACATCAAATCCCAACTGCTCCATGCTCTCCATCATTTCGAGGCACACCTGGTAATCGGCTGCATTCA
>JAGLTY010000200.1 GCA_023135025.1 Bacteroidales bacterium
GCAGTAAATCAAAACACATTTATGGGAACGCACTTGAGGCATTTATAGGCGCCATATACCTTGACCGGGGCTACCGGGCTGCTAAAAAATTTTTCGAAAGAAAAATCATGAATAAGCATATCGACCTTGTTCAACTGGTGCAGAAGGATTCTGATTATAAAAGCAAGATCATAGAGTGGACCCAGAAAAAAAGGGTGGAAATCACCTTCGAAAGCAAAGAAGAGCACACGTCGGGAAGCAAATCACCCTCCTTTGTTTCTATCATTCTGTTAAATGAAGTGGTGAAAGGCACAGGGAGAGGTGATTCTAAGAAAGAGGCAGAACAGCAGGCCGCAAAGGTGGCCCTGAAAAGCATTCATACAGTATAGCCATGGGGGTTAAAAAACATAAGCTGGATCTGGCCATTGAGGAGGATTTTTGTCTGCTGGGTGTGGTTTCAGATGAACCAGATTATAAGCTATGCTGGATGATTAACCAGTCTCTTGATATGAACTTTGAGAAGCAGGAGGATCTCCAGCTTTTTCATCGCAAACTGAAAGAGGAGCAGGTTTATTCCCTATTCTCCTACCACGATGATGATGCGATGATCACCTTCAGGATCATCAAGAACCGGACCGAGAACGGATATTACCTGGATGAATTAAAGAACATCGACTATCTGATCCATATCCAGGGAGAGATCAATACCATGAGGATCAGTAATTTTATGCTTTCTGTTGGCGCCCTGGAGCCGGTAAGGATGTGTGTTCCTTCTGACCTTTCCCGGATCAAAAACAGAGAGAGACTGTTGCTCTGGTAGTCAGAACAACCACCTGACAAGAGGATATATAACAGAGTAAACCGGAAGTTCCTGGTAGTTCTGATACCCCTCCTTATAGAGGGCGGTCAGTATGGCTCCCTGTTGTATCACTGGCCTGAACATCTTCCGGTAGAAAGGGAAGAATCCGATCACCAGGTCAAAAACCATATCGAGTAAAAAGAGCAACCCGGCCACCATCATGTAGACATACTCCGATATCTGAATATTAAATCCGGGACCCATGTTACTGATCAAGATGAGAGAGACGATCCAGATCACTGCTTTCACCAAAAGTCCGGGTGTAAGAAGGTAGCTGACTTTAGAACGCACCTTTGCCAGCTTCAGCATCATGGTGGAGAAGACTCCTCCAATAAGCAGTCCCGCTATAAATCTCCACAAAATACTCTCCACAGGGAAAAAAACCATAAAAGCCAGGATGGAGAGTACCTTGACCAGGGAGACCAACCTGTGATAATAGAATGCCCTGGTACTGCGGGGAACCACCACTCGTTTTACCTTATTCTTGTACCGGGCATTGTGGTCCAGTGCACCGAAGGAACGAACCTCTATATCGATGGTTTTCAACAACTCTATTTTGTAAGGCTTGCCATCGGCCATGGAACTGCGGCAATAACAGCACCTGTCTTTGGTTGGTTTCCCCGGCATCATCCTGAAAAATCCAATCAACTCTTTCGGGGAAGTATTGAATCTTCCCAGTCGAAACCAGGTTTTTCGCTTCTGATAAATATAGATCAGGAGAACCACACCCATTACCATAAAAACAGAAGTGCCTGCCAGGCTTGCCGGATCTCCGAGAATGGCCAGGAGGAGAGGCAACAGTATCGCTGTCAACGCAAAAAGAAAGAGGGCTCCATTTGCAGCATACTTCAGTAACAGGATGGGATCGTGCCACTCAGGTCTGCTAAAATACTCATCCTGCTCTCTCTTTTTCTCTCTTTGAGCCCTGGCCCGCTGCTGCATTTTTTCACGCTCCCTTCTCAATACCTCACCAGCAACCTGGTCCTCATAAGAGGTAGCACTTACCCCTCCATGATCAGGATGTTCAAGC
Organism: Bacteroidales bacterium; assembly: GCA_023135025.1. Taxonomy (GTDB): domain Bacteria; phylum Bacteroidota; class Bacteroidia; order Bacteroidales. The sequence continues at coordinate 1,869 of JAGLTY010000200.1, forward strand.
AGAAAGTCATAAGCTTCGGTAATCTCCTGGAATTTTCTGGCGGCACCAACCGACTTGTTTCGGTCGGGATGATATTTCAATGCCAGTTTTCGGTAGGCGCTCTTGATCTGCTTCTTTGTAGCTCCAGGATGCAATCCAAGTACACTGTGGTGATTTTTCTCAGGCAACGGGGTACTTTTTACGCAAGTTATTCATTCTCCGTTAACCATCAAAAAAGCTGCTCGCCGGGAGGACGAGCAGCTTTTCACCAACAAACCCTTAAACTAAACCAAATTGCCTGCTAAAGCACCTTAAACTACTTCTACTACTTATTCTCTTTCTTTTTCTTCTTTTTAACAACGATCACCTTCACATTTTCTGCATCGCCATGCTCCACCATGATCTTCTCAATTTCAACTTCCACACCATCATCGTTCTTCATCACAATCACATGCTCCCCATGGGGATGTTCCCCCTCCTTGATCTTATATTTCATCACCTTCACATTGTCACTATCTGCCTCTCCTTCTGTTACCCATACGAGAGAATCTCCATGAAACTCTTTGATTTCGGTTTTCTCTCCATCCTCAAAGATAAACACCATCACCTTTGAGTGATTGCTTCCGGAATGTTCCATATGTGGTTCATCACCGCTCAGTACCTCCATCATCTTCACTGCGTGTTTAGCCTCTGAGGCATCATCAAACTGGTAGGTGGTATCCTTTATGATCTTTCCATCCTTTTTCACCTGGATGGTTACCTCGATTTGCTCCTGTGCCAGTAGTCCGGCAGAAAATATGATTGAAGCTGCAAGGCTCAATATTGATAAGTGTACTCTGTTTTTCATAGTCAACCGCATAGTTGATTGGAACAAATCTATTCCAGAATATCGTTAGATAGGTTTAAAGGAAGTTAAAGAATGTTAAAACACTCTGGCTGAACCAATGAGGAGACCTATCTTTGAGCCATGAGTCGAACCATTCTCTGGATAGTATCCCTGTTTCTTGCGATGGCCATGGTGGCCATGATCCTGGTTCAGGCCTACTGGATCAGGCGCTCTCTGGAGTCCGAGGAGCACCAGCTTGGTCTGATGGTAAATGGTGTACTATCAGATATCTCCGATGAACTGGTCCAGAATGAAACCGTGATCTCTATTCTTGATGTAATCCAACCCCCGGTGCTCCAGTACCAGAGCCAGGCTGTCTGGAACTTCCATATCGATGCCCGCAGCTCCTATGACCGGACCAATAGTAGTGTGGATATCTCCATAGAAGCAGAAGATGCCAGGGAAGATTTTGATGAGGAGAACACTGTTTTCACATACACATCACCCGACCGTTCACTGAAAAACCAGAAGGTGGTAATGATCAACGATTCACTCCTGGTGGTTGTGGGTGAAGATCCCACTATGCAGGATACTATTCTTGTTTCTGCCATGCATCCGGATCTGGTAAGGAGGGATCTGAGAAGACGTGTGGAGAGACAGCAATCCTTCGTAGATCATATTGTCAAGAAAATGATGATGGAGGAGGGAGAGGTATTGGAAAATATCTCGGGGGGAATGATTGAAGCATCCCTCTCTGAAAAACTATCATCCCGCGGTGTGGATTATCCATTCGAATATGCGGTGTATGAAATGGGACACAAGCCCATTTTCAGTTCGGAGAACTTTAATGAATATGAACAGTGCAGGTATTTCAGAAGGTCGCTGTTTCCGAGCAGTGTTTTTAACCGTTCCACTTATATCAGTGTCTATTTCCCTGAAGAGAGGCAGTTACTTCGCAAATCTATGGGAATCATGGGAGGATCGTCCGTGATAATCACTCTGTTCATTATTCTTATGTTTAGCCTGACACTCTATATCATGTTTAAACAGAAGCGTCTCTCGGAAATGAAAAATGACTTTGTCAGCAACATGACCCATGAATTAAAAACACCCATCTCGACCATCAGTCTTGCCTCACAGATGCTCAACGACCGTTCGATCCCCGATGAACAGAAAAACCTCGGGCATATATCCAGGATCATCCAGACAGAGAGCAAACAGCTTGGTTACCAGGTAGAACGGGTGCTTCAGATGGCCATTTTTGATCACGGAGAGCTAAAACTGAAAAGTGAACCGGTTGATTTACACGACATCATTGAAACTGTGGCGCAAAACTTCCTGCTCCAGATGGATAAGCGGGGAGGTAAGCTGGTATTTCTTCCAGATGCCGATCAAGCTATAGTTACAGGCGACCTGGTTCATCTCACCAATGTGGTCTCCAACCTAATGGAGAATGCCATGAAATACAGCAACCGCAACCCCAAAATCACCATCTCCACCCTGAATGAAAATGCTACAGTTGTGGTCTCTGTGGCTGATAATGGCATGGGAATCAGCAAAGAGGACCAGAAACGTATTTTTGATAAATTTTACCGGGTCCCAACCGGGAACGTACACAATGTGAAAGGTTTTGGACTGGGGCTCAGCTATGTCAAGCTGATTGTGCAGGAACATGGAGGAACTATCAAAATAAAAAGTGAGCCCACTGTGGGCTCCAGATTTTATATTCAGTTACCTTTAGAGAAGCGAAAATAAAAGAATAACCAATGAGGGAAATAAAAAACCGCATACTGCTGGCAGAAGATGACGAGAACCTGGGATCGTTGCTTCAGGAATATCTTCAAGCAAAAAATTATGAAACTGACTGGGTCATCAATGGGGAGAAGGCCTTCAGACATTTTGAACAGTTCCACTACGACCTATGCCTGCTGGATGTAATGATGCCTGTCAAAGATGGTTTTACACTGGCCTCTGAAATAAGGATTCTCAACAGTAGCATTCCTATAATCTTTTT
>JAGLTY010000201.1 GCA_023135025.1 Bacteroidales bacterium
AGGATCGGCACGTGAAGTGTTCCGGATGAGCAGGGCCTCTCTGGAAAAGATACACAGCATCGGCCCACGCCTCTCCCAATCGATTCTTAAGTCCGCGTTGCTTGAGCAGGCAGAGAAGGAGATAGAGTTCCTGGAGAGGTATCACATTTTGGCCCTCTACTTCGAAGATGCAGAATACCCGGCCCGGTTAAAGGAGTGCGAGGATGCGCCCATCCTGCTCTATGCCAGGGGAAGTAAGGGACTCCATACAAAAAGGGCCCTAAGCGTGGTGGGGACCAGGAGGGCATCTTCCTATGGTAAAGAGCTATGCCGAAATATCGTGCTCGAACTGGGCTCTATGATCCGAGATCTGGTGATTATCAGTGGACTGGCCTTTGGCATCGATGTAATTGCCCACCGTGCAGCCATTGAGGGAGGAATTCCCACTGTGGCAGTGCTGGGACATGGGCTCGACACCCTCTATCCTCATGCTCATCGGGAAACGGCTAAAAAGATCTGTAGGCAGGGTGCCCTGGTCACAGACTTCCATTCGGGCATGGGACCAGAGCGAAATAATTTTCTCAGACGCAACAGGATCATTGCCGGAATGGCCGATGCCACCCTGGTGGTCGAATCCGCTCATTCGGGAGGTTCATTGATTACAGCAAATATGGCCTCCTCATACCAGCGGGATGTTCTGGCAGTTCCGGGCCGTGCCACAGACGAACGCTCCAGAGGATGTAACAGGCTCATCAAGAAAAATGTGGCTGCCATGGTGGAATCGGCTGAAGATGTGATCGACCACCTCAACTGGATGGATGATATTGCTCAAAATCCCAGACATCTTCCCGAAAGAACTTCTATTACCGACCAGGAAAAGCAATTGCTGGAACTGATGACCCTGCATAGCGGTTTAAGACCAGAAGAGCTTAGTAACCTTTCAGGTATTCCCATCCAGGTGGTACTCTCCCTGCTTACCGAAATGGAGCTGAAAAGATGGATCATTGTGGAGCCCGGCAACCTCTATCAAACCTGGATAGATCTCTCCTGAACAAGGTACGTAACGAATCTATGTTTAATGACAATGTTTAATGACATACATACTATATGATAAAGGGCATACTCAACTGAATGAAATAATTTTAGATTTACTCCCATTGAACCCTTAAAAAACCGATATGGATCCAAAAGTTGAACAATTCATGGCCAGAATCAAGGCCAAAAACCCTGCAGAACCAGAGTTTCACCAGGCAGTCCACGAAGTAGCTGAATCACTGATCCCCTACATCGAAGAGAATCCAAGATACAAGCATGCCAAGATTCTTGAGCGAATCGCTGAGCCCGAGAGGGTCATCATGTTCAGGGTTCCCTGGATCAATGACAAAGGTGATGTGGAAATCAACAGGGGCTACAGGATAGAGATGAACTCTGCCATCGGACCCTACAAAGGAGGTCTGCGGTTTCACCCCACAGTAAACCTTGGAATATTGAAATTCCTCGCCTTTGAGCAGGTATTGAAGAACAGCCTCACCACCCTGCCAATGGGAGGCGGTAAAGGAGGTTCCGATTTTGACCCCAAAGGAAAATCAGATAACGAAGTGATGCGATTCTGCCAGAGTTTTATGACAGAACTGAACAGGCATATCGGACCCAATACAGATATACCGGCTGGAGACATTGGGGTTGGCGGCCGTGAAATTGGATTTCTGTTTGGACAGTATAAGCGCATCAAGAATGAATTTACAGGTGTCCTAACAGGAAAAGGTCTTCAATGGGGTGGCAGCCTGATCAGGCCCGAAGCCACCGGTTACGGGGCGGTCTATTTTGCCGAGGAGATGCTGGTAGCCAAAGGCGATTCCCTGAAGGAAAAGATTGCAGCTGTTTCAGGATCGGGGAATGTGGCCCAGTTCACAGTGCAGAAACTGACTGAACTCGGTGGTAAAGCTGTGACACTTTCGGATTCAGCAGGATCCATTTATGATCCTGATGGTATCACTCCGGAAAAGCTGGCCTGGGTCATGGATCTGAAGAACATCCGCAGGGGAAGGATTAAAGAGTATGCAGAGCATTTCGGTTGTGAATACTTTGAAGGAAAGCGGCCATGGCATGTGAAATGTGATGTGGCTTTCCCATCAGCCACAGAAAATGAGATCGATAAAAACGATGCTGAAACCCTGGTGAAAAATGGTTGCAAAGTGATCAGTGAAGGGGCCAATATGCCCTCCACACCGGATGCCATTGAGGTGTACCTGAACAAAAAGATCCTGTACGGACCCGGCAAAGCCGCCAATGCAGGAGGTGTTGCTGTATCCGGACTCGAAATGACCCAGAACAGCATGAGGCTTCCATGGTCAAGGGAAGAGGTGGACAGCCGCCTGCAGACCATTATGAAAAACATTCACCAGACCTGTGTGGATTTCGGAACCGAACCAGACGGTTATGTTAACTATGTGAATGGAGCCAATATCGGCGGTTTTGTGAAGGTAGCCGACGCCATGCTGGCACAGGGTGTTGTTTAAAACAGTCCTTTCTGATTGAATCAAATAGGAGTAGTTTTTCCAGGGTGTTTGATGAGTGGCAATAACGAGCTGCGGATTATACACCCTGGAATTTTTAATTGGCTTTTACTGCCAATGTTGTATGTTTGTAGCCCAAAAAAAATGTATACCGACTCACATACACACCTCTACCTGGATGCATTTGAAGCGGACCGGGAGCAGATGATCCAAAGAGCCCTTGATGCGGGGGTTACCCGTATGTTACTGCCCAATATTGACAGCACCTCCATGGAACCCATGTTCTCCCTGGCTGAACGATTCCCGGACCACTGTTTTCCCATGATGGGACTGCATCCCACATCGGTCAAAGAGGATTACATTGAGGAACTGGGGTGTGTTGAAGCAGCATTAAAACGAAAGGATATTATTGCCATCGGCGAAACAGGTATTGACCTCTACTGGGACAAAACTTTTCTAAAAGAACAGGAGGAGGTGTTCGCCACCCAGATCAGGTGGGCCATGGAACTTGATCTTCCCCTTGTTATCCATGCAAGGGATTCGTTTCAGGAAATATTCAGCATACTGGATAAGGACGGAGGTCCCAAACTACGCGGAGTGTTCCACAGTTTTACTGGCGGACCGGATGAACTGGAACGTGCGCTTTCCTACAACTTTATGATCGGGATCAATGGCATTGTCACTTTCAAGAACTCAAACCTGAGTGAGGTGGTAAGGGCAATCCCCACAAACCGGCTACTACTGGAGACAGACTCCCCCTTCCTGGCACCTGTTCCATACAGGGGAAAAAGAAATGAGAGCAGTTACCTTGTTGAAACTGCTGAAAAAGCGGCAGAAATTTATAACTTGACCAAAGAAGAGGTCGCCATGATCACCTCCTCAAATGCGGAGCAATTGTTTCGCCTAAAACCCCAAAATGAAAGCTGACAAACCCTCTATTTTCATAATATATACAGGTGGCACCATCGGTATGATCAATGACCCGGCCAATGGATCATTGAAGCCCTTTGATTTCAAAAAGATCATGAACCAGATCCCCGAAATCAAAACCCTGGGCTACCGCATCGAATCTTTCAGTTTTAACCCGCCCATTGACTCCTCTGAAATTCAAACGGATACCTGGACTCGCATCGCTGAAATCATCGAAGAGAACTACCGGGAATTTGATGGATTTGTCATATTGCACGGGACCGATACCATGGCCTACTCGGCTTCAGCACTCAGTTTTATGTTGGAGGACCTGGCCAAGCCAGTTATTTTTACTGGCTCCCAACTCCCCATTGGAGCCCTGAGAACTGATGGAAAAGAGAACCTGATCACCTCCATTGTGATCGCAGCGGCAAAAGAGTTTGGCAAGCCGGTAGTTCCCGAAGTATGTATCTATTTTGAGAGTAAACTATCGCGCGGAAACAGAACCACCAAAGTCAGTGCCGAGCAGTTTAATGCCTTTCAGTCGGCCAACTATCCCTCCCTCGCAAATGCGGGGGTACATATTGTATACAACAGGGAAGCCATCAGATATACGGGGAAATTCAAGGAACTTGTGGTTCACAAACAGTTTAACAATCATATTGCCATTCTGAAACTGTTTCCGGGTATAACGCCGGAATATATGGATGCAGTTCTGGGATATAAGAAATTGAAAGGTTTGATTCTGGAGACTTACGGTGCTGGGAATGCTCCCACAGAATCCTGGTTCCTGGAGAGAATAAAAATAGTAGTTGAAAAGGGGGTCGTCATTTTAGATGTTACCCAGTGTAGCAAAGGGAGTGTTGAGCTGGGAAGATATGAAACCAGCAGGCACCTTTTAAATGCCGGGGTAATAAGCGGTTACGATATTACAACAGAGGCTGCAACTACGAAATTGATGATTCTGCTGGCACAAAATCTGGATGATAAAGAGGTTAAAATGCTTTTAAATAAATCGCTCAAAGGAGAAATCACCCTGCCTTGAGTGCTAGTTTTAATATTTTTTTGTATTTTTCGCCGCAAATTTCTCCCGAGTGAAAGAATGTAATATGATACGGGAGTGGTTCTTACAAAATTCTGAATCTAAGCGGGTTTGAGCGGCCCAGTTGGTCTTTACAGGTATAACGGAGAGGTGCAGGAGTGGTTGAACTGGCACGCCTGGAAAGCGTGTGTACCTCTAAAGGGTACCGAGGGTTCGAATCCCTCTCTCTCCGCAATGTTCT
>JAGLTY010000202.1 GCA_023135025.1 Bacteroidales bacterium
AAGTATGTAAGGAACCGCATCAGGATCCGTTACAACGATTTTCAAAAGATCAAACCTTATGTTTCGGCGGAGATCTTTCAGCTATTCAGCCCCTGTCAGTTTCCAGCATTCGACTACATCCGTCTGCTCGCAGGCATCAAATATGAGCCGGGTAACATGGGATCGTTCAATTTTGCCTACGGATTCAACAGGGAATTTTACAGAGTGGAGCCAGCCATGATCTACCAGTTCAAAATAAACTACACCTACCAGTTTTGATTGGTCATGGTTATCATAAATGGATTCTCATCCTGTTGGTTCTAACCGGCGTGCTCTTAAGGAGTTGTTATAAGGAAGAGGTGATCGAAGAGCCGGAAGAGTGGAACCTGCCGGAAAGGGTGGTTGCATTTGATCAGGTATATGCCTTTACCGATATGGAGGAGCATATGTTGCTCTACACACTGCCATCCGATACCATCATATCATTCACACCCCATGTGAGATTTGGTAATTATTACTCAATAAGCATCAATGGTATCGAACTTAGAGACGGTGAAGAGAATGACCTTGAAGAGGTGGTGGTCAACCATCCATACACTGTTGTTGCTCAGAATAGTGAGGGAAGAAACACTTTTCAACTCTACTTCACCAACCTACCGATGGTTCATATTTATACAGAAACGGAGATTCCGGATGAGCCCAAGGTGATCTCTCGGGCTGAGATACAGTATGTGATAGACTATATCGGGGAACCTCAAACGTTACTTTTTCAAACATTTGCCGGGATCGAAATTCGTGGCAGAACTTCAGCCCAGCATGAAAAAAAGTCCTATGGTCTGGAATTATGGGAGAACAGGAACGGGAGTGATCACTCCGCACCACTTCTGGGTATGAGGTATGGCGAGGACTGGATTCTGGATGCCATGTACATTGATCCCCTTCGTATGCGTAATAAACTCTCCTTTGAAATCTGGGAGAAGATGTGGAGCGGAAAGAGTGAGACACCCTGGAGAACTGTCAACCCGGGTATCCGGAGTGAATATGTTGAGCTCTTTATAAATCAACGGTATATGGGGCTATACAGCCTCTCTGAAAGGCTGGATGAAACATTGATCAACCTCTCTGCGGGTCGGCCCGGAGCGGAGAGCGTTATATATAAGGCCATCAGCTGGGAAGGAGGTTCAACCGCTTTTCAAACCTATAACAGTGAGCCCGAAGAGTCGATGATCTGGGAGGGGTGGGAACAGGTCTACCCGGATCATCTCTTTTGTTGGGAGCCCCTGGCTGAGTTAAGAAAAATGGTGGTTCTGGATGAGAATGAACTGTTTACTGAGAAGATCGACAGCTTGATTGACCTGGAGTGTGCGGCAGATTATTACCTCTTTATCAACTTGTTGCTGGCACATGACAATATTATTAAAAATTACTACCTGGCCAGGTACCCGGATGAATCCCGTTTCCTGATACTGCCCTGGGACATGGAGGGCTCCCTGGGAATTATGTGGAATGGCAGAGATTATAAAACGGAAGGTATCCTGGAAAATAACCTTTACAACCGGCTCAGAGAGCTGGATGTGGAGGGGTTCAATGATCTGCTGGAAAACAGGTGGAACAGCTACAGGGAATCGATCTTTCTGCTGGACTCACTGCTGGCACCTGCCCGGCGCTATACCGGTCTTCTGAAACGGAGTGGTGCCATTGAACGTGAAAATGGCCGATGGCAGGGTGTGGAGATCGATATTGACTACGAACTCCTCTACCTTTCGCAGTGGACCACACTACGTCTTGCATATCTCGACCAGGTTTTCGACTGAAACTCCGTCCCGGAATGAACCGGATCAGAATTCGGAAGTGAAGTGAAAGGTGATCTCCGGGAAATTATCCCTTGCCATCTGCAGGGCGTAGGGCGATTCGGCCATATAGACCTCACGACCCTCTTTGTCGGTAGCCAGCTGCTGGTACTTCCTGAGCCGGAAATCTTTCAGTTTTTCAGTATTTTCTGTCTCTATCCAACACGCTTTGTGCATGGGGAGCTGCTCATACCTGCATTTCGCTCCATACTCATGCTGAAGCCTGTACTGGATCACATCGAACTGAAGTGCGCCCACCGTGCCGATGATTTTCCGGCCATTGGCTACACTCACAAATAGCTGTGCAACCCCCTCATCCATCAACTGCTCCAGCCCCTTGGCCAGTTGCTTGAATTTCATGGGATCGTCATTTTCCACATAGCGGAACATCTCCGGAGAAAAACTGGGCATTCCCTGGAACTGCAGCTTCTCCCCTTCCGTTACCGCATCGCCGATCTTGAAATTGCCGGTATCGTGAACACCTACAATATCGCCGGGATATGCCTCATCGATCACCGATTTCTTCTCTGCCATAAAGGATGTGGGACTTGAAAACTTCATCTTTCTCCCACTCCTTACATGTACATAGGTTCTGTTTCGTTCAAACTTACCTGAGACAATCTTAATGAAGGCAATGCGGTCGCGGTGATTGGGATCCATATTGGCATGGATCTTAAATACAAAACCTGCAAACTTCTCTTCAGCAGGCTCGATCTTCCGCTGTTCTGTCTCGATGATACCGGGTGAAGGAGCCATCTGGATAAAACAGTCCAGTATATCCCGGACACCGAAATTGTTCAGAGCACTTCCAAAGAAGAGCGGAGCCGTACTGCCAGCCAGGTAATCTTCCCTGTTAAACTCGGGATAGACCCCTTCGATCAGTTCCAGCTCCTCCTGCAGGCGATCGGTATGTGGTGCAATATGTTTTTGAAATTCCGGGTCCTCCAGGTCATTAAACTCCACCAGTTCGCCAATGATCTGCTTGCTGTTGCTGCTGAAGGAACGAAAGGTCTGGTCGAACCGGTTGTAGACGCCTCTGAAATCGGGTCCCATGCTGACCGGCCAGCTTAACGGGTGGACATGGATCTCCAGTTCCTGCTCAATTTCGTCGAGCAGTTCAAAAGGGTCCAGTGCCGGACGGTCCAGTTTATTGACAAATACCATGACCGGAGTTTTACGCATCCGGCAAACATTCATCAGTTTCCGGGTCTGGGCCTCCACCCCCTTGGCAGCATCGATCACAATAATCACACTATCGGCCGCTGTAAGGGTTCTGAAAGTATCTTCAGCAAAGTCCTGGTGGCCCGGTGTATCCAGGATGTTGATTTTCTTCCCGCCATATTCAAATCCCATCACAGAAGTGGCCACGGAGATCCCCCGCTGTTTCTCTATCTCCATGAAATCGGAGGTGGCAGTTTTCTTTATCTTATTGGACTTAACAGCACCGGCCACATTAATGGCTCCCCCGAACAGTAGAAACTTCTCGGTCAGTGTGGTTTTACCTGCATCGGGGTGACTAACAATTGCAAATGTTCTTCGCCTCTCTATCTCTTCTTTTAACTTCATCCTTGAAAATGAGCGGCAAAGATAATAATTCCTATTTTGGGAGCCTATTAAGATCAATATAAATGGAGGATATAAAAAAAGAGGGGCGCTATACCCGTATTCATAAACAATTGGAAGCACTGTTACCAAAAACAGAAGATCCGCTGGCCAGGATGGCCACCATCTGCGCAGTTTTGCATCATAAAATGGATCACTTTTTCTGGACAGGATTTTATATGTTGAAATCGGGCAAACTGGTTGTGGGCCCCTACCAGGGTCCTGTAGCCTGCCAGGAACTTGAGAATGAGAAAGGAGTTTGTTGGGCTGCTCTGAATGCAGCTGCCCCCGTTGTTGTACCGGATGTTCATGCCTTCCCTGGACATATCGCATGCGACTCCAGATCCAAATCAGAGATTACGCTGCCGGTTTTTAATCAAAAGGGGGAGATCGTTGCAATCTTTGATGTTGATTCTGACCACCCTGATTCATTTAGCGAAGTAGACAAGCTTTCGCTCACCGGTATGATGGAGATGATTTATAAGGAATTCTGAGACTGAGGTCTATGCCGTCAGCTCCCTGATCTTCTCCCTGATCTTCTCCACAGAATAGGGCTTGGTCACCAGTTCATCAAACCCGGCATCTGAATAATCATCGAAAAAAAGCTCCGGGTTATGTGCTGTAAGGGCAATCACAGGAATGGCATTAAGGGGTGGTGGCAGCTCATTGCGGATATACTGGGTTGTTTCAACACCGTTCATCACCGGCATCTCAATATCCATAAACACCATATGAATCTCCTGGCTATTCAGAATCTCAATGGCCTCCTCCCCGTTCTCAGCTAAAATAACTTCATTTCCCGTTAATTTAATGAGCTCGGAAAGAAGGTAACGATTGGTGAATATATCATCTACTACCAGAATTCTCAGCATAGTCAGGCACATTTAGAGACAGGTGATAAAAATAGAAAATATTAACTAATTTTCGTACTTACAACGGCATTTGGGATGAACTCCTGTTCACGCTGGCTATCCTTCAAGCCATGTAAGGATCTCTTGGCAATGTGGTTTCTTACGTGGTGCCACATGTCCCACAAGCATTCCATTTTCATCGATCATATACTTCTGGAAGTTCCAGCCAACCTTACTATCCTCCACCCCGTTTTCAGACGCTTCTGTTAGCCATTTGTACAGTGGATGCATCTCTTGGCCCTTCACAATGATCTTTGACATCATGGGAAATGAAATCTCATACCTGGTGCTGCAGAAAGCAGCAATCTCATCGTTGGTTCCTGGTTCCTGCCTGGCAA
>JAGLTY010000203.1 GCA_023135025.1 Bacteroidales bacterium
CTGGTTCCGGATGACCCACGGGGTAATGTTGGGATTAAATCATGTGAAGCAGCTATTAACTGGAAGGATAATCCTACAGGGTATCTTGTGGAGAATATGCGCTATTTTAACTCCAGGCAACGGGATTTTAGTCCGGGCTATATCAATGAAAGCTATACAGAGGTCTATTTTACATCCACAAGGGAAGATGCCACCGGAAATGATACCCACGGAGCAACCGGACAGAATTTTGCCGATCTCTTCTCCTCGACCCTCGACAGGAAAGGGAAATGGAGTGTCCCTGTTCCGGTGGAGAGCCTGAATTCTGAGTTTGAGGATGGTACCCCGTGTATCTCTTCCGACTTTACCACGCTCTATTTTACCAGGTGTAAAAAAGGAAAGAACCAGCAGCTTGGATGCCAGATCCTCAGTGCCACCGTCGATGGCATGGACTGGTCGGATCCGAAGGTGGAACTGGAAGAGTTGGGCGACAGTGTGACCACTGCGCATCCGGCCATTTCGCCCGATGGGAATACTCTCTATTTTGTTTCGGACATGCCCGGTGGAATAGGTGAGAATGATATTTGGAAGGTAAGCCGGGGGCAAGGCGGAAGCTGGGGCAAGCCGGTAAACCTTGGAGAGGAGATCAATACCCCGGGTAATGAGCTTTATCCTTATGTACACAATGATGGTACGCTCTATTTCTCTTCAGACAGCAGGGTAGGGCTTGGTGGTCTTGATATTTATAAGGCCACCATCGATGAGACAGGAAGCTGGAGGTTGGAGAATATGAAACCTCCTATCAACTCACCCGAGGATGATTTTGGGATTGTGTTTGAAGCAGAGATGGAACGTGGTTTCTTCAGTTCCTCCAGGAAACGCCGGGGCAATGATGATATTTTTTCCTTTGTCCTGCCGCCGCTTGAGTTCTCTGTAAAAGGCGTTGTGAAGGATGAACGCAATGATCAGATTCTGCCGGGTTCAACTGTTAAGTCGGTGGGTAGTGATGGGATTACCGTGGAAGCAACTACCGGCGATGAAGGAACTTTCAGGTTTATGCTCAAGCCGGGTACCGACTATGTTTTTGTAGCCACTCAACCAGGTTATTTGAATGGAAAAGAGAGAGAATCCACGCGGGGAATGGATCAGAGCAAGGAGTTCGAGGTGACCATCTACCTGGCTTCCATAACACAGGTGATCGAACTGCCCAATATCTTTTATGATTTTGCGAAATGGGATTTAAGGCCCGAATCGATGGTTTCATTGGATAACCTGGTGGAGACACTTGATGACAACCCCAATGTGACCATTGAACTGATGTCGCACACAGACTCCAGGGGAACCCCTGCTGATAACCAGGAACTATCTCAGAAGAGGGCCCAATCGGTGGTCGACTACCTGATTTCAAAAGGGATTCTACCAGACAGGTTAAAGGCAAAGGGATATGGGGAGTCTCAACCCAAAGTGGTGGATGAAAAGGTGATAACCCACTATGACTTCTTTGAGTTGGAAGATATCCTTACAGAGGGTTTCATTAATCAGCTGGAGGGTGCGGAACTTCAGGAAAAGGCGCACCAGGTGAACAGGCGTACCGAATTCAGGGTACTCACAACAGATTATATACCGCAAAACTAATCGAGATGAGTCGCTCCTCCCGATACCTTCAGCGTGGAGTCTCCTCCGGCAAGGAGGATGTGCACCAGGCTATCAGGCATCTGGATAAGGGCCTCTTCCCGGGGGCTTTCTGCAAAGTTATTCCCGATATGCTTACCGGGGATCCCGATCACTGTCTGGTGATGCATGCCGATGGTGCAGGAACAAAATCTTCACTGGCATACATATACTGGAAGGAGACAGGAGATATCTCTGTATGGAGAGGGATTGCTCAGGATGCCATTGTGATGAACCTGGATGATCTGCTGTGCGTTGGGGTAACAGGCGATATTCTCCTATCATCAACTATAGGCAGGAATAGAAGTAAGATTCCAGGGGAGGTTATTTCTGCCATTATCAACGGGACAGAAGAGATTCTGGCAGAACTGCGGGAACTGGGTGTTCCTGTTTACAGTACAGGTGGAGAGACAGCCGATGTGGGGGACCTTGTAAGAACCATCATTGTGGATTCGACGGTGGTAGCCCGATCCAGGCGATCCGATATCATAGAGAACCGTATTGTTCCTGGAAATGTAATCGTTGGACTCTCTTCTTCCGGCCAGGCCACCTATGAAGAGAGTTATAACGGTGGAATGGGAAGCAACGGATTAACCTCGGCACGTCATGATGTGTTTGGAGGCTACCTTGCCCGGAAATACCCTGAGAGCTTTGATCCCGATATTCCTGGTGAGCTTGTCTATTCAGGAAGCAGATCCCTTACTGATTCCATTGAGAGTGTTGGGCTCGATGCAGGACAACTGGTGCTCTCTCCGACCCGGACCTATGCACCGGTGATCAGGGAGGTGCTTGAGCAGTTCAGGGACCGTATCGACGGGATGATCCACTGTTCGGGAGGGGCCCAGACTAAAGTTTTACATTTTGCCCAAAAGGTTCATATTATTAAAGATAATCTGTTTCCTGTACCTCCGCTCTTCTCAATGATCCAGGAGGAATCGGGTACGGACTGGAAAGAGATGTACCAGGTTTTCAATATGGGACACCGATTTGAGATATATACCGATGAGAGGAGTGCCGGGGGGATCATTGAACTTGCTGGAAAATACGGGATTGATGCCAGGATTGTGGGCCGTTGTGAGGAATCTGAACAAAAGAGGCTTACTATTAAAGGAGAGCAGGGAGAGTATAATTACTAAGGAAATATGGAGGTATGGGGGAAAATATGATATTATCCCGTTTAGAGGGAGTTAAGGCAAGGTTTGAAGAGGTGGGCCAGTTCATTACCGATCCGGCAATTATCTCCGATATGAAGCGGTATGTAAAGTTGACCCGGGAGTACAAACAACTGGAGCCCGTTGTTGAAGCGATGAATGCATACAGGGATCTGCTGAGCAATATTGAAAGTGCTAAGGAGATGCTCTCGGAGGAGAAGGATGAAGAGTTAAAGGAGATGGCCAGGGAGGAGCTGGATCTCTATCAGCAGCAACTGGGTCCCCTGGAAGAAGATATCAAGCTGCTTCTCTTACCCAAGGATCCGGAGGATGAAAAGAGTGCAATTGTGGAGATTCGTGCGGGAACAGGTGGCGATGAGGCCAGCATTTTTGCAGGCGATCTCTACAGGATGTATTCCAAATATTTTGAGACGAAAGGGTGGAAGGCTTCAACCACCAGTTTTACCGAAGGAACCGTCGGGGGATACAAGGAGATCATCATGAATGTTACCGGAGATGGGGTCTACGGGATCATGAAGTATGAGTCGGGCGTTCACAGGGTTCAGCGCGTTCCTCAGACCGAAACCCAGGGCAGGGTACATACTTCTGCTGCTACAGTAGCAGTACTTCCCGAAGCTGAAGATTTTGAGGTTGAGGTCAAACAGGCCGATATCAGAAAGGATACCTACTGCTCATCGGGTCCCGGTGGCCAGTCGGTCAATACTACCTATTCAGCTATACGTCTGACCCATATACCCACCGGGATCGTGGTGACCTGTCAGGATGAGAAGTCGCAGTTAAAGAACCTGGATAAAGCGATGAAGGAGCTGAGGTCCAGGCTCTATAATCTGGAGTATCAGAAGCGGATGGATGCTATCTCTTCGAAGCGGAAGACCATGGTATCGTCGGGCGATCGTTCAGCCAAAATACGAACCTACAACTATCCACAGGGAAGGGTGACAGACCACCGCATCAATCTAACACTTTATAACCTTCAGTCCATCATAAACGGAGATCTTCAGGAGGTCATTGAGAAGCTCCAGATGGCAGAGAATGCAGAACGTTTGAAAGAGAGCGGTATGCAGTAAAACTTAACCACATGAACGCCGAAGAACTATTCAGGAATATCAAGCGTAAAAAGAGTTTTCTCTGCGTGGGACTCGATACAGATTATAAGAAGATTCCCAAAATGCTTCTTCATAAGGAGTACCCTGTATTTGAGTTTAACAAGCATATTATTGATGCTACCCAGGAGTTTGCAGTGGCTTATAAACCCAACCTGGCATTTTATGAAATGCTTGGAGCTGCCGGCTATATGAGCCTGGAGATGACTGTCACCTATATAAGGGAAAACTATCCCGATCTGTTTATTATTGCTGATGCAAAGCGGGGCGATATTGGGAACACCTCACGTATGTATGCCCACGCATTTTTCAAGACACTCGATTGTGATGCAATCACACTATCTCCATATATGGGTTACGATAGTATCGCCCCTTTTCTGGAGGTTGACGGGAAGTGGGCGATTTTACTGGCCCTCACTTCAAACGAGGGGTCCAAAGACTTTCAGCAGCTTTATGTGGAAGGCAGGAAACAGCTTTTTGAGGAGGTGATCACCACCTCGTTGGAATGGGGTAGTGTCAACAATATGATGTATGTGGTTGGTGCTACCAAGGCTGAGGCCCTGACCAGGATCAGGAAATTGATTCCGGAACATTTCCTGCTGGTCCCCGGAGTGGGAAGCCAGGGAGGAAGTCTGAAGGAGGTATCTGACCACGGAATGAATGACAGGTGCGGACTGATTGTTAATGTCAGCAGGTCGATTATCTATGCCGATGTGAC
>JAGLTY010000204.1 GCA_023135025.1 Bacteroidales bacterium
TGATAAACAGTACATACCTGATATCCACCGTGATATTGCGACAGAGGGAAGGATCGTAATACACATCACTCATGGTTCCCTCCCAGTTCCGGTCAAAATTAATCCCGATCAGGCGACCATCGGCATCCATCACCGGACTTCCGGAATTACCACCAGAGGTGTGATTGGAGGCGATAAAACAGACCGGCATGGTTCCATTTACACCATAATTCCCATAATCTTTGGCTTCATATAGCTCCCGCAGTTTTTCCGGAACAGTATAGTCCACAAAACCTTCCGTCCCCTTGTCTATGATCCCGGAGAGGGTTGTATAGTACCGGTACTGAACACCATCCTTTGGTTTATAGCTGTCAACCTTCCCATAAGTAAAGCGCATGGTGAAATTGGCATCCGGAAAGAGCATCCGCTCCTGCTCCATCTCCAGCAGTGCCGCCATATAGATCTTATAGTTCCGCTCCAGCAGATCCTCCAGCTTACTGTAAACTGGACCAGCTTCCTCCATAAGAAGATCTGAAAACTGATTGACAGTAGCCACAATAGGATCCTTCTGAAATAATTTGATGGCCTTTTCAGAATCTTTGGCATACTTGTCCATCAACTTTGTGAACTTCTCCGGCTGGTTAAAGAGACTCTTGTTGTAAAGTGCCTCAGTAAAATTGCTGTAGTTGCCTTTGTACTTGCCATTGATCTCCTCTGCACAGGCTGGTGTAAAAGATGCCGGCATCTGACTGAAATAGGCCTCCAGCATGGCAGCACAGATCTCCTGGTCAACTGGCCTGTGATAATTTTTGTAGAAGCCTTCCATCTGTTGTTCTATTCGCTCCCTGGAGGCACCCTGAACCATCATCCTTTCGATGCGTGAAGCCTGCCTGAAAAGTTCTATGGCCATGACCGATTCATTCATCATATCCATGGCCATCTCATACTGCTGCACCTCTGCATAAAGCCGTGCAAACTCATCCAGCAAACCATCATACTTCAAGATACGTTCACCGTCCGATTCAACCCATGATCTGAAATTCTCCTCTTCCTGCAGTTTCATTTCCACTGCATGGTTCCGGGTCAGTCCCAGGATAATACCCTGCCACTTCTTCCAGGCATTGCTCACACGACGGTATTTACTGGAATACTGAATTCTGACCACATCATCGGCCCTCATATAGCGATCCATAATCTCTAACCTGGTGGTGCGGAGTCCGATCTTCAAAGGAAGTGAAGTCTCCAGCATGGAACGTACCGCAGCGGAGTAGAGATATTGCGTGGTAGAACCCGGGTAACCCATCACCATGGTAAAGTCACCCTCTTCAATGCCTCCGGCAGCAATTTCCAGGTGTTTTCTGGGTTGATAGGGCTGGTTGGAGGGGTCATATGCAGCAGGTTTATTCTCCTCATTGGCATAGACCCTGAAGATGGAGAAGTCGCCCGTATGCCGCGGCCACATCCAGTTGTCCTGGTCCGCACCAAAGTTACCGATTGCTTCGGGAGGTGCACCCACCAGCCTTACATCATTAAAAGCCTCATAGACAAACATATAGTATGCATTTCCGTAATAGAACGGCCTTACAACGGCTCTGTAATGTGTCCCTTCAGTAGCTTCTTCGATCAGGTTGCCCATATTTAGTTCCATCTTCCGTTCGCGCTCCGCCGGATCAACCTCCCCGGAGACCCCTTCCATCATCTCAACGGAAACATCTTTCATATAGCGGAGATAGGTGACAGTAAGTCCTTCATTGGGCAGCTCCTCCTCCCTGTTCATGGCCCAGAAACCATCGGTCAGGTAATCGTTCTCCACGGAGCTGTGCCGCTGGATGGCCCCATAGCCACAATGGTGATTGGTAAGCAACAGACCATCGGCCGATATCATCTCTCCGGTACATCCCCTGCCAAAGATCACCAGGGCATCCATCAGGCAATCCTGGTTGATGCTGTAGATATCTTCGGCACTAAGCCTTAATCCAGCTTCCTGCATCTGATCAATGTTGTATTTTTCCAGCAACATGGGAATCCACATTCCCTCCTCAGCCTTCACATTCAAAATACCGGCTGTCATCAATACAGCCACCATCATCCAAATCAATCCACTCTTTGAAACGTTTCGGTTTTTTTTCATCTCTTCAATTCCTTATATATTACTTACCAATAAATCTCTTCAATTCACTATACACTTTCTGTACGGGAAGGCCCATCACATTAAAGTAGCTCCCAACGATCTTCTCTATGGCGATATGGCCGATCCACTCCTGGATACCATATGCACCAGCTTTATCAAACGGCTTGTATCGATCCACATAGTGCTCAATCTCCTGGCTGTCGAGCCTCGAAAATGTCACATCCGTTACAGCGAAAAAGGATGATCGTGCTTCGGCCGACCGGAGGCATACCCCGGAAAATACCTGGTGTGTATCGCCCGAAAGATGCGTTAGCATCTCCACTGCCGCCTCCCTGTTGGCCGGTTTACCCAACTCTTTCTCCCTGTGCCATACAATGGTGTCGGCTGTTAGCAACACCTGATTTCTCTCCAGCCTCTTTGTATAGGAATCCGACTTATGTTCTGCAAGGTATTGTGCAATGGCTCCCCCCGAAAGATCTGCAGGATACGCCTCGTCGGAATGTTCTGTTTCAACCACTCTGAAAGGGATTCCCACCTCTGTCATCAGGGCCAACCTCCTGGGCGATTGGGATGCCAGCAAAATTTCATATGGGCTAAATGGATCCAACAATAGTTAATACTTGAAAGCAATCAGGTAGAACACGACTACCGAATAAAGAATCCCTGAAATCATTACCAGCTTAATCAGCCTGCTTGCGCGGTGGTAACCCCTCTTATCCCTGGCAGTCATCACCTGTATGGCCAGAACAATCAATGGCAACAGCAGGAACAACGAAAAATAGACCAGGGAGATAGAATCGACCGGATCGACCGAAAAATAGATATACTTAAACAGCAGCAAAATCAGGGCAAACAGCGTTACAGCAATCAGCACCACCACCACAATCCTGGTCCAGAAGCTCCCCAGCACTATGGGCACAGTCTTCATCCCGTATGCCATATCGCCCTCAAAATCCTCCGCATCTTTGATGATCTCCCTGATCAGGGTGGTGATAAAAGCAAAGAAACCAAAGGCACTCACCCAGGCAAACAGGTAATTAAAATCGGCATCATATCGGATCATCACCTCTCCATACTCCCTGTTCAGAAGGGGGATCTCAAACAGCACCACCATCAACGGAACCAGCCCGGTGAGAAATGCCACCGCCAGGTTCCCCACCAGGAACTGTTTCTTATAATTGGTGGAGTAGAACCAGAGCAAACCGGTAGAGAGAACAAAAACCAGCGACAATGAAGGCAGTCCCACATAGAAAGCGAGGTATACACCAATCCCCACACCACAAATATTCAGTACCGCATGAAGAATCATAGCCACCTTTCGACTGATCTTCACACCCACCACCACCCGGGCCGGCTTATTGATCAGGTCGGCCCGTGTATCAAAATAGTCATTAATAATATAACCTGCCGCTGCAATCAACATGGTGGAGAAGACCAGCAATGCAAACTGTAATTCACCAAATTGAAGTTTGAATGAGTCAGATGGAAGAAGTGGTTCCATCAGAAGGTAACGCATGGCATACTGGGTGAAAGCAATGATCAACAGGTTCGGGAACCTGACCAGACTGAATATGGATTGAATTCTACCTATCATTGCTTTGAACTACCAGGTAAACGGCTCCCCATCATTCCACCGGCCATGCAGGCGAAGAACCTGTTCAATGACATCGCGGACACAACCGGTCCCTCCTCTATAGGGAGAGATATAGTGAGACACCGACTTGATCTCCTCTACTGCATCGGCCGGACAACACGGTACGCCTACCATTTTCATCACCTCAAGATCGGGCAGGTCATCGCCCATATAGAGCACCTCCTTCGGCTTCAGCTCATATTTAAACAGAAAATCGTTTAAATCGTCCGGTTTGTAGGAGGAGGCCAGGTAGATATCTGTAATTCCAAGTCCTTTAAAACGAATGGCTACCGATTCGGTATTGCCACCAGTGATGATGGTGATGGGATAGCCACGTTTGATCGCATACTGCAGGGCATATCCATCCTTGGTATTCATGGAGCGCATGATCTCCCCGGTGGGATGCAGGTAAACTTCCGGACTACTCAATACACCGTCCACATCAAATGCAAAAGCTTTTACAGCCTTTAATCCTTCTTTAAAATTTGTCATGCAATCAATAAACTTCCAGAGGTTACCTACTCCCGGGACCTTTTAATGTCCCGGCTTATAAAAGTATACAATTTCTCCCATTCGGGGTGGTCCTTCAGCAATTCAATATGTTTATTCATGGTTTCCTTGTCGCCCCGAACAGCCGGACCGGTCTGCCCCTCCACTGTGCCCATCGCTTTTATCTTTTGAAAGGTCTCTTTCAGCAAGGGGTCCAGCAGGCCGGGATCGACCTTTTGTTCGGCCATAATCTCCCTGGCAATATGCACCATATGATTGGAGAAGTTATTGGCGAAAACTGCGGCGGCATGAATCACCAACCGGGTGGCCGAATCAACCTCCTCAACCCTGTCATAAACTGTCGATGCCAGCTTCATCACCGATGCGGTCACCTCCGGGGATGAGCCC
>JAGLTY010000205.1 GCA_023135025.1 Bacteroidales bacterium
TCCTCGCAGCTTGCTGCGAGGAGAGTCAATTATGCTCATTAGAATGTTGGGGTTGATGGCAATTAAATGTAATAAATATCAGGTAGATATCCAATGGAAGATGGTTGCTGCTTATCAACTGGAAAGAACCTGGCTGGAACAGGTCTGGCTGGGCTTTATGGTGTAAAAAAATTAAAAACGACTATCTTTGTGCGCTTAAATTGGAAATAATAGCATAAGATTATGAGTACAAAGAAAACACTCCTGATGATCCTCGACGGATGGGGGATTGGAAAAGGAGATACCGCCGATGTGATCAGCCAGGTACCAACTCCCAATATGGATCGTCTGCAAAAGGAGTATCCCTTTTCGCAACTTCATGCTTCGGGCGAAAATGTGGGGTTGCCCGATGGACAGATGGGTAATTCTGAGGTGGGACACCTGAATATTGGTGCGGGTCGTGTGGTTTACCAGGACCTGGTGAAGATCAACAGGGCTGTGAAGGATAATACAATCAAGGAGAACGCTGCCCTGGTTGAGGCGCTCAGTTATGCCCGCGACAACAACAAGCAGGTGCATTTCATGGGTCTGCTCTCCGACGGAGGGGTCCATTCACTGGACAGGCACCTATACAAGCTGTGCGATATGACCGGCGATTACGGGATCAAAGATGTCTTTGTTCACGCATTTGGTGATGGGCGCGATACCGATCCGCAGAGTGGAAAGGGATATATGGAGAACCTGATCAACCACCTGGCCACTTCTAATGGGAAGGTGGCCTCTTTTGTGGGGAGGTTTTATGCCATGGACCGGGACAATCGATGGGAGCGGATCAAGGATGCCTATGACATGCTGGTTCACGGAAAGGGAAGAGCGGCTACCAATGTGCTGACAGCTCTCCAGGAGTCGTATGATAAAGGGGTGACCGATGAGTTTGTGAAGCCCATAGTGATTGTCGATGAGGAGAACAAACCTCTTGGAACCATCCAGGAGGGAGATGTGGTGATATTTATCAATTTTCGGAACGACAGGGCCAAGGAGCTGACCATTGCGCTCACCCAGAAAGATATGCCAGAGTTTGATATGCATACCATTCCCCTGCACTACTGTACCATGACCCCTTACGATACCACTTTCAAGGGGCTGCATGTAATTTACGATAAGGATAATGTAACCAACACCATCGGAGAGGTGGTGTCGGCGGCTGGTTTGAGTCAGCTGCGTATTGCCGAAACAGAGAAGTATGCTCATGTGACCTTCTTCTTCTCGGGAGGAAGGGAAGCGGAATTTAAGAAAGAGAGCCGGATCCTGGTGCCCTCCCCCAAGGTAGCCACCTACGACCTGCAGCCTGAGATGAGTGCTTTCAAGGTAAAGGATGCAGTGATAAAAGATATCAATGAGAACGGTCCCAATTTCATCTGCCTCAATTTTGCCAATGGCGATATGGTTGGACATACTGGTGTATATGCTTCCATTGAGAAAGCGGTGACCACCGTGGATCAGTGTGTGGGTGAAGTGGTGGAAGCGGCCAGGGGGAAGGGATATGATGTGATGATCATTGCCGATCATGGGAATGCCGACAATGCTGTAAATGCCGATGGTTCACCCAATACTGCTCACTCCCTGAACCCGGTACCCTGTATTGTGGTCTCTGATGATTATACCAGGGTTAATGAAGGAATCCTGGCCGATGTGGCCCCGACGCTTCTGCACATCATGGGTGTAGAGCAGCCGGAGGAGATGACCGGCAAGGTGCTGGTTTCCTAATGATGGACCAGAGGGAGAATATCCTCTCGTAGTTGCAGGATGATCCTGCAGATCTCTTCCAGGGATTCCGGTTCATATATGATCTCTGACAGGGTTGCATGGAAAACCTGCTGACCACTATCCATTTCAAAGCCATCGGTTTCATAGTGGATCTCCACTTTGTTGTACACCTCTTTTAGCTTATTTACAGTGTGCATATAGCGTCTGATCATTAAGGATTCCTGTTGATTGGAAAGTATTCCTGACAGGCTGTTCAGGGAATATTTCTGTTGAAGGATCCGGTCGCCCATCTCCATTACAGTTTTGTCCTTATAGATTTTTACACCGATATACATGGTTTCCAGCCAGCCTCCAAGCAGGGAGAGGGATGCAAGCGATAACTGGTTGTTCTCCCTGAATTGGTTGTCCATTTCAGTGTAGATTTCGAAAATCTGGTTTTTCAGGGAGTCGGGATTCTCCAGGTAGGCCCTCTGTTCTCCGGGTGAATCTTCAAAAATCTCCCTGGGGAGTTCCAGTTTTCCTGCCAGCAATTCGATATGGTGATAGCATTCAGCCGTTTCCGTTACCCTTTCAAACAGTGTGCAGTAGCTCAGATCAACGCCCAGGACGCCCAGTAGAAGTGCCATATGTTCCGGGTTGTCATACATGGGTATCTTTTCAAGCGGACATGTAATACCGGGGTCAAATCCGGTTCCAGTCTCTTCAAAAAAGCTGACAATATCAGTAGGAATTTTCAGGGCATATACGACCTCACCCACTTCAGCAACAGTTGATGGATTATCGGGAGCGGAGATAAAATCAGTTTCCCCGGACTGAGAGCCTGAAGGGTTGCATCCATTTAAAATAAAGCTCAGTATAACAGCATGGAACGCATATCGAAACATAGTGTGGAATTAAGTTTGTGAGGGTAAAATTAACAATTATTTCAAATCATGGAAAGGGTTCTCATGGCTCCAATAATGATATCAATCAACTCATTTGATTCCAGAGTCATGCAGTTCAGTTTGATATCAAAACGGGTATAGTCGGTTCCTTTACCCTGAAAAAAATCCCTGAAAGTGGATCTCTTTTTATCGATGTTCTGTGCATAACTACGGGCCTGGTCGATGGTGAAATTATGTTTGTCGGCCACCCGCAGAGCCCTCCATTCCAGTGGGGCCTCCAGATAGACGTGAAGCGACTTGGGAATGTCCCTGGTGATGGCTACCCCTCCCCTGCCAACAATAATCGCATTGCCGGCATTGGCAAAATTCCTGATCACCTTGGCGATGGTGGTCCGGATTTTCATATCCGATTTGTAATAGTCTTTTGATTGAGCCAGCAACAGATCTTCAAGAATTCCTCGTTTTTTGTAATCAAAGACATGCTGGATCTGGCTGGAATCTACCTGTAGCTCCTTGGCCGATTCCATCATAATCTCTTTGTCGATCCATCTCCATGGATGATCTTTGGCGTGCTTCTTCTTAACGGTATTCAACCGTTCCGAAAGGTCAGCTGCAATTTTCTTGGCCGGGCACCCCACCTCTCTTGACAGGGTCACAACCGGCCCTGGAAAGATGTTTTTGGCAGGATCCTCCTTGTACCAGTTGTCCAGGTATTTTGACAGGTCGATTTTCATGGCTGGCAATAGAGGGAGTTTATGCTCAATTTACTATTTTTACTTCCCAAAGTCAAGGAATCGAATCCTTTATGCTGCATAACAATTGTGACAATGAACCTAATCGCTTATATTCCGTTTATAATTAAAACCCTAAACTATGAATAAAATAACTGTAATTGGTGCTGGAAATGTAGGTGCCACATGTGCCAATGTTATTGCCCATAAGGATCTGGCCGCTGAGGTGGTTCTTCTTGATGTGAAAGAGGGACTGGCCGAAGGAAAAGCGCTGGATATCTGGCAAACCTCTTCAATTAATCACTTCAACACCCGGGTCACCGGATCCACCAACGACTACCTGAAGACCAAGGGATCGGGGATCATTGTGATCACTTCAGGTATTCCAAGGAAGCCGGGAATGTCGCGCGATGATCTGATCAAGACCAATGCCAGTATTGTGAAGGAGGTTACCGAGAGGGCGATTAAGTACTCTCCCGATGCTATTATTATCGTGGTTTCGAATCCCCTTGATGTGATGACCTATGCAGCTTACCAGGCAGCCAACAAAGATCCGCACAAGGTATTTGGAATGGCAGGTATTCTCGACACGGGTCGTTACAAAGCCTTTCTGGCCGATGCTCTGGAGGTATCACCCACAGATATCCATGCCATGTTGCTGGGCGGACATGGCGATACGATGGTACCGCTTCCCAGGTACACCTCTGTAAGCGGGATCCCTGTGACCGAGTTGCTGGGGAAACCGGTGATTGATAAAATTGTGGAGCGGACCCGGAAAGGAGGTGGTGAACTGGTGAGTTTGATGGGAACGTCGGCCTGGTATGCCCCGGGTGCAGCCGTGACACAGATGGTGGAAGCCATTGTAGACGACCAGAAAAGGATCTTTCCCGTTTGTGCCTATCTGAATGGTGAATACGGACAGAAAGAGCTCTACCTGGGAGTACCTGTAATACTGGGTAAAGGTGGGGTTGAGGAGATCATAGAGCTTAGCCTGGATGTTGAAGAGAAGAAGCTGCTTACCTCCTCTGTCGAAAGTGTGAGAAAGGTGATGAAAGCGCTGGACGATCTGAAACTGTTCGAGGAGTAGTACTAAGCTCAACGTTGTCAAAGAGATAAATTGTAAGAAATGCGTAATTGGCCTATGGGCTGATTACGCATTTTTTTGTGGCTACCCTCCAAAGTGCGAAAAAATAGTGCTATATTTGCGGCCTATTCAAAAAAGACGATCAAGTAACTATTAATAAACAAGTTAAAAATGCAAAATAAAGGTGCT
>JAGLTY010000206.1 GCA_023135025.1 Bacteroidales bacterium
TATTTATCCAGCGACTGAAGCATCTTCTCCCGGTCCTCCTTTTCGAGAGCCGAAAGGCTGATGGGCGGGTATTTGGCCTCTTTGTTCCTGAAATTCTGGACAAGAATCAGCTTGTGCTGGGTTCCAAAGAGAAATGGTTTGAGTTCATACTTCACAAACTGCTTTTTGGGAATCTCAATGGAGTGTTTCCGGCTGGTAAAAAGGCTCAGGGGGTAGTAGCGGACCACAATCATCTCCCCCTGGTCGTTGTAAGAGACAAAGAAGGGGCGCTTCATGAAGTTGATCCAGTTCACAATTACGTACGCCGCTGAAATAAAGATAACTACATGATATTTGGTCAGCCAGAACACCGTCTTATCGAACCAGGGAAGAAATACTATAAGCAGGATGGCCAGGGTAAATACAATAGTCATCACCAGTCTGATCAGCCAGATGCGGTAGGTGTTTCGCTGGTTATCAACTTTCATTGGCCTTTCTTCTTTGGCGCTCTTTTTTAATCAGGGCGAGCTCCCTTCCGGTCTGCCCTTTTACCGAAGTATTCTCCTCTACACGGCGCATCAGGTAGGGAAGCACAAAGCGAACCGGACCGTAAGGTACATATTTTGCGACATTAAAACCAGCGTCCGACAGGTTGTAGCTGATGTGTTCACTCATGCCATATAGCTGGGAGAACCAGATCCGGTTATCGGCCGGATCCACACCATGCTCAGCCATCAATTCGGTGAGATACATGCTGCTGTACTCGTTATGGGTTCCGTTAAAGATGGAGACCACGTCCAGGTTCTCCATGGAGATCTTCAGCGCCAGGTTATAATCCCTGTCGGTGCTTTCGCGGTCGGGCTGGATGGGATCTTCATAGCCCATTTTGGCGGCACGTGCTCTCTCCCTCTCCATATAGGCACCACGCACAAACTTGGCCCCCAGGAAGAACTTCTCTTCACGCGCCTTTTTGATATCGGCCTCCAGTATGGCGATCCGATCGTGGCGGTACATCTGGTAAGTATTAAATACGATGCATTTTTCTCTGTTGTATTGCTGCATCATCTCAATCACTACCTTATCGATAAAGTGCTGGATATAGGTATCTTCCGCATCAATCATGATGGGGACATCATTTTCAAAGGCTGTTTTGCATAGGGTATCGATCCTTTTGCGGAATTTTTCACCCTCCTCAATGATCGACTCATCGGGTGTGGTATTGCCACTGAGTACTTCAAGTGCTTTGTGACTGCCAAAGGCGGTGGGTTTGAAAACTGCAAAGGGGATATCGGGATTGCTTCCGGCATTTTTTACTGCATGAAGGGTCTCCTCCAGTGCAGCGTTAATGGCTTTCTCTGTCTCCTTACCCTCCACAGAGTAGTCCAGGATGGAGTAAACATTGGCGGTTTTGATCTTCTCAACAGCCGGCTGACAATCCTCCAGGGTTTCACCCCCTACAAAATGTTTGAATGCTGTAGGTTTAACGATCCATCCGATGGGTATTCTGAGTGCAGAGAACACATGGATCACCGGGTTACCTATTTTCACCAGGATGGGGTATGAGATCAGTTTAAAAAGTATATACGCCCTGCGAAGGTCGCGGTTCGACTTAATACGGAATGCCGTCTTTGTATCTTCAAAATTAATTTCTTTCATCGTCTCTCGTTACTTGCTATTATTTCAGAGTGGCAATATATGCTAATTATTATCTTTGATTTATGAAAAATGTCATCTCTGCTCCATTATATGCAGTAAAGTGCACCATCTGTATTCCCTCCTCCAAGAGCATCTCCAACCGGATGTTGATTATTCGGGCCCTGGCCCGATCGGTGGCCCCGTTACAAAATTTGTCGGAGAGTGATGACACAGCAGTACTTAGCAAAGTCCTTGATACAGAGGGTTCTGTAAAGGATGTGGGACATGCCGGTACGGCCATGCGTTTCCTGGCTGCCTACCTCTCAACGCAGCAGGGCGAAGTCACTTTGACAGGATCGCAGCGGATGAAGCAGCGTCCTGTTGGTCCGCTGGTGGATGCTTTAAAACAGGTGGGAGCCCGCATAGATTTTCTGGAGAATGAGGGTTGTCCACCACTCAGGATAAGAGGTGGAGGGTTGACCGGTGGAAGCATAGAAATAGAAGCTGGAATCAGCAGCCAGTTTATCAGTGCGCTGATGATGATCGGACATGTGCTGGAGGGTGGGCTCACCATTGAACTGAAAGGTGATGTGGTATCGGCGTCCTATATCGAGATGACCCTCTCACTGATGAACAGTTGTGGTGCCGGAGCCCGGTTTGATGGAAAGAGAATCACAGTGCCTCAGGGCGTTTATACAGTGGATGATTTTACAGTCGAATCGGACTGGAGCGGAGCCTCTTACTGGTACCAGGTGGCAGCACTTCTTCCCGGATCGGAAATCACGCTTCCCAACCTCTCCAGGGAGAGCCTGCAGGGAGATTCCGCACTGGTTCAGATTTTTGAGCCACTGGGTGTTACAACCACCTTCAATGAAGAGGGAATTTTGCTTCACTCGCAAAAAATGGAGCTTCCGGTAAATTTTGAGTATGATTTTACTGGTTGCCCCGATCTGGTTCAGACCTGTGCGGTAACCCTTTGTGCCCTGGGCGTACCGTTCCGGTTTACCGGGACCACCACCCTGCGGGTGAAAGAGACCGATCGCATTCTGGCCCTTCAGACCGAGTTAGAGCGGGTGGGTTTTGTGCTGACTGATGATCTTCGTGGGGAGTGGATGGCATGGGATGGTACCCTGTGTGAGCCTCTTCCTGATCCGGCGATCTGCACTTATCACGATCACCGCATGGCCATGGCCTTTGCGCCGCTGGCCATCAGCCTGGGAAAAATTACCATTGAAGATCCCGGTGTGGTGAGCAAATCATATCCAGGGTACTGGAATGACCTGAAGAAGGCGGGATTTGGAATCGCTTTAATTTGACGACCCAGTGATATAAATTAATTCCTTTAGAATGAAAACCACATTTCTACCAGTCCTGTTATTGATTATTGTTGCCGGATGCAATAGTCCGGATTACTCCCTTGAGGAGGTTGACAATCCCCTGTTCAAGCCCAATGTTGAGTTTATGGGTTACGAAGATCTGAACCATCCCGGATTTCAAATCCTCAGGGAGAAGTATCAGCTGGATACCATTTTTCATGGGGAAACGGATGAGTTTAAAAGAGTTCTGATGCTTCGGCACTGGATCAGGTCGGTGGTGTCGATTGATGATCATGGCGATCCATACCCCGGTGGTGGATATGTGGAGGGTATTTTAGATGCAGCTTTAGAAGGACAGGGATTTCACTGCGGACATTTCATGAAGGTCCAGAATGGCATCATGAATGCCTATGGGTATGTGACCAGGACCCTGGGTGCAGGTCCTGGTGTGAAAGATGGCCCTGACGGGCATCATGGAATTAACGAGATCTGGCTCAATGACTATCAGAAATGGTTCCTTTCCGATGCCAAATATGATCACCATTTTGAAAAGGATGGGGTCCCCCTTTCCGCCCTGGAAATTCGTGATGAATATTTAAAGAACAGGGCAGCGGATATCGTCCGGGTAAAAGGTCCGGAGCGAATTCCCACTCCATATGATCCCGAAACCGGGACGAGCTGGGAACGCAGTGCACAGACCTATACCTGGATCGAGTTTCATACCCACAATGACATGTTTACAGCAGGGCAGGAGCATGAAACATTACTGAGCATGTTCGAAGATGAATATTTCCTGAATCATACATGGATCTGGGATGATAAACCACACTGGGCCTATGATAAACCTGAATTCATGCGTCTGGTGAGTGACCGCAATGCCATTGAGTGGACCCCCAATACCATAGATTCGGAGGTCCGGATAGAAGGCAATGTTGCAAGGATCAAACTGTTCTCCGACACTCCCAACCTGAAGGAATACCAGATGAGGGTCATTCCTTCGGAGGAGTGGGAACATGTAGAGGATTCGTTTGATTTGAATCTAACCGGTGAGAGACATGAATTACAATTTCGTGCCATGAATCTGGCCGGGGTATCCGGACCAGTGCATAAAATTGTAGTGAGTAGAAACGGGGATTGTGAAGCTGAGACTGCTACTGCACTTTTTAAGGCAGGAATTAACCTTATACCCTATCCGCAGGAGGTTGTATTTGAAGGTGAAGATTTTGTTCCCGGCGCTCAACTCTCCATTGTTTTGGACAGGGATGCCACAGACCAGGAGAGGTTCTCGGCATCGGAACTGGCCCGGCAACTTGAGAAAGAGTGGGGCATTCACTCTGGGATTACCGATCGATCTTCACCCGGGGCCATCAGACTGACCCATGAGGCAGTTCCCAAACAGATCACAGCACTCCCTGAAAAGAGAGCCCTCCAGGGGTATGAGCTGATCTCGGCTGCCGATCAATTGACAATCAGGGCCAGAGGGGAAGCAGGAATTTTTTATGGTATCCAGACACTGCTGCAGATCATAAAATCAGGAGCGGATGGAGCCTATGTCCCGGGAATGAGAATAACCGACTGGCCTGATATTACGGAGCGGGCCTGTCACTACGACACCAAGCATCACCAGGACAGACGCGAATATGTGGAAAGCTTTATCAGGGACCTTGCCAGGTATAAGATCAACATGCTGGTCTGGGAAT
>JAGLTY010000207.1 GCA_023135025.1 Bacteroidales bacterium
GTATCTATTTCGGCGAACCCAGGGGCCGCTCGGAGGACCTGAACACAGCATACGATACCTGTGTATATACCAGGCCCGAAGTTGAACGGATCCTGAAACTGGGATTTGAATATGCAGCCAATAGAGATAAGCGACTGACAGTGGTCGACAAGGCCAATGTGCTGGCCACCTCCAGATTGTGGAGAGAGACCGCACAGGAGATGACCCCCTCCTTTCCTGAGATAGAGGTGGACTATATGTTCGTGGATAATGCAGCCATGCAGATTATCCAGTGGCCAAAGAAATTTGATGTGATGGTGACCGAGAATATGTTTGGAGATATCCTCTCCGACGAGGCCAGTGTTATCACCGGATCGCTTGGATTGCTCCCTTCAGCATCGGTAGGGATCCATACCTCGGTATTTGAGCCAATCCATGGCTCCTATCCCCAGGCAGCAGGCAAAGATATTGCCAATCCGCTTGCCACCATACTCTCGGCAGCCATGCTGCTGGAGCTATCACTCGACCTGACCAATGAGGCGCAAGCCATCAGAGATGTGGTGGATCGCTCCATGAATGAAGGGGTGATTACAGAAGATATTTCTGAAGGGAAAGCTTATAAAACCTCTGAAGTGGGCGACTGGCTGGCAGAAAACCTGTAGGAAGCCCATCAGGCTCTTCTGGGTGGTAGAACCTTTCGTTCCAGGAACCATACATCAATACCGGCCTCGTTATCCTCCCACTTGTGGTACTCTTCGAAACCTACATACTTGTAGAGCTTCAGAACTTTCTCAACCGTGGTCTCTATCAGAATAGGAAGCTGAAGCTTGTCAGAAAGTCCAAAGAGGTGATCCCTGATATCAGCCAGTCCGCGAATGCTCGTTTTATTTGGATCACTTCCCAGAACCCAGACATAGATATAATCGTCATAGCCGGGACGCAGGCT
The DNA here is from genome assembly GCA_023135025.1 of Bacteroidales bacterium. Taxonomy (GTDB): domain Bacteria; phylum Bacteroidota; class Bacteroidia; order Bacteroidales. The sequence continues at coordinate 926 of JAGLTY010000207.1, forward strand.
CTTGATATATTTTTCCCTTTTCAGGGTAGGAATCAGTTGTGAGGGCCTGATGGCCTGCATAAACATTTTACCATACCTCAGGTAGTCAATGAAAGATCGTTTATACTGACTTTCCAAATAGTAAAACAGCACTGTTGTCTTGTCTTCCGACAGGTATATTCCATTAAATTTCTCCACCAGCTGGTAGGCGTATTCTGTCATCAGGCGTACGCTTCTGGATGGATTTTTCTTCTTCATCATCGCCATGGCACGCGGATTCTGCTCAAAGGCATTGGAAACAATTGAGATGATGATTTCCCGGTCGGTTTGATTCATATTAAATAGAGGTATTAAGATTATTCAGATTCCATCAACGATACTAATTTGTGGAAAATTTCTGTATTCTCATATACCCCTATGAAATTTTCTGCACCCGGACCAAATGCAAAAACAGGCACCAGTGCCGCTGAATGGTTGGTGGAAGCAAAGGTGGGATCTATTACAGAATAATCGGCATACCCGTTGTTTTCCCCTGCAGCCCCCAGTGTATAACCACCTGTCTCATGATCGGCCGTTACTATTACCAGGGTCTCCCCGTTCTTCTCTGCATAATCCAGTACAGACCCTACCGTTCGTTCAAAATCATTGACCTCGGTAATCATATACTCCACCTGGTTGCGATGCCCGGCCCAGTCAATCTGAGACCCTTCAACCATCAGGAAATAACCTGCTTCGCCGGTGGAGAGAAAATCAATAGCGATGGAGCTTGCGCGGGCAAGGAAATCTTTCCTCCCATCCAGCATGCGCGGCATCCGCTCAAGCCCCAGCAAAAACCCAAATCTACTCCCCGGTTCCGGCTTTTTTATCTTCTTCAGCCGGTGGTAATTTATCTCTATATTATGCTCCTCAAATGGATAGACACCTGTAGTATCCCGAAAGTACTTCGAGCCGGCACCTGCAAAAAAATCGATTTCAGAGTTAAGCAGGTCGTAGGCAATCTCATGTTGCATATACCTGTCGGGCTGATGGGCATAGAATCCTGCCGGCGTTGCATCGGTAATAGAGGAGGTGGCAATCACACCCGTCATATAACCCTTTTTTGAAAGGAACTCCACAATGTTCTCCCGGACTACCGTATCCAGATCCACCCCCACAGCCATATTGTAGGTTTTATAACCGGTAGCCAGTGCAGTGGCTGCAGCGGGAGACTGAGTAACCACTTCCAGTCCTGAAGAGGTTCTGGCAAGCCCGATATACCTGAAACGGCTAAAAGCCGGCTCCCGGTCAGCATCTTTTTCATCCTTGAAATAGTATGTGGAAGAGAGCTGTGAAATCCCCATGCCATCCCCTATCATCAGGATCACATTTTTTGGCCGCTCAGCCTTACCTGTTTCAACCTGACCCCTTAGCGGTACCCATAAAAGCAACGCTGTTACCATGGCTGACAGGTACACTATACCCATATTTTTCTTTATCTGCATAACCTTACCCTCCAATAATACAATAACCACACCAAAGCAGAATTGTTACTTGAAAAGTTGGCTTAGCGGCAGGTAGGTTGAATTCTTCGTCCGATAAAACTCTTTTGTTCCGACTCCCGATAATAGCTCTCAATATAGTTGGCCATTTCCAGTCTCTCCCGCTCATCCAAGTATTCAAAGGAGAGTATCAGCTCCTTAATTTCATCCCTGTGGGATGCAAGCCAATCAATGGTTTTCTGATGTACCTCCTCGCTCCTGCATTTCCCCAGATAATACCTCTCCCTTACGGTTGTAAGTCCCAGATTTTCTTCCGGAACTGCATAAGTCGCATCCACCAGTCCGGTATAATCAAAATCATAGGGGACAGGTATAAATCCTGTGGGACCATATTCTTTCAAGGTAAGTATCTTGAGATTGTGCCGCCCGGTAACTGAATAGTCGCACATCCCGACCATATAATTGAAGTATGCCATCTTGTCCATCCACTCCTTGTTCACTGTTGCCAAGGATAGTTTATCACTCTTAATAGCCATGGCCTTGTTCCTTTCGGCCATCAAACCCTCCGGTTCAATGATAAAACCCCAGTCTTCGCTCACCTTGTCTTTCCGGCCCGTATCAATATATTTGAGCCTGACCAAACGGGTATTGAAGCTGTAGGGAGACAGCAGGTTGTAGATCTGGTAGACCAGGTACTCTCTGAGCACATAATTTTCATAAATCGAAGCGCCCCTGCAGCGGGTCACTACTTTCATTTTTATGACCTCTGCCAAGTCTTCTGCCTCAATGCCCGCATACCTGATGTTCAACCAGAAAGGAGGCATGTAGCAAATATCCCTTCTTAACTTACCGCGAGCCCTGACCCGGACATTATGCTTTACCTCAAAGCCCTCTCTTACATGACAGGTCATCTCAGCCTTATGATACTTTTCATTCCGTTTTGATTTCTGAAACTCCTTTATATTGAATTTCAGGGTCAGCGTCAGCGGCTCTCTAAGGCCGAAGAGATCCTCGTAGACTTGTAAGGTATCTTCGAAGGTCGGCTGAATTTCGTTCTGCGCGAAAAGTGGAAGAGAGATCAAAACAATCAATCCGGTCAAAGTGAAAAAGTACCGCATGGAGAAGATATTAAGTATTTATAACCAACTGTCCATCTAAAAGTTTTCTGAAATGTACCCAATCGGATATAAAAATACAAAACAGCCCATTGAATCACAATTCGTAAACTTTCTTAAATTAGCAGACCAGTAATATTCAAATAGAAATTGAAATTGAAACAGATATCATGAAAAAACTCATCGCTTTACTTATTTTCTCCGGATTTATCCTGAACATCCACTGCCAGAAACCAGAAGAGACCGAAGATTGGTCCAGAAAACCAGAAGTTGTAACTCCTGGTAAAGGAACCCTGCCCCCATCAGATGCCATTGTCCTCTATGGCGGAGCCGGGGACCTGGATAAGTGGGAGAGCGAGAGAAAGGGACCGGCCAGATGGAGCGCAGGTGAAGAGCTAACCGTAGTTGCCAGGGCCGGAGGTATCAAACAAAGCAAAGTTTTGGTGATATGCAGCTTCATATTGAATGGCGCTCCCCTGCTGAAGTTAAAGGGGATGGCCAGGGCCGGGGAAACAGCGGTATTTTCCTGATGGGAAAGTATGAAGTGCAGGTGCTGGATTCCTACAACAACGAAACCTACTACAATGGCCAGGCGGGCAGTATCTACAAGCAGACCATTCCACTGGTCAATGCATGTCTCCCTCCCGGAGAGTGGCAGAGATACGATATCATCTTTAAGGCACCGGTTTTCAGTGAAGATGGTTCCAAAAAGTCCTCCGCCTATTTCACTGTGATCCATAATGGTGTGCTGATTCAGAACCATGTGGAGATTCTGGGGACAACCGAATTTATCGGAAAGCCCAAAAACACTGCCCATCCAGACAAACTGCCCATACACCTGCAGGATCATGGGAACCCTGTCTCCTACCGCAACATCTGGGTGCGCGAACTATAGATAGTGCCTGGTAGAATAGTGCCTGGTGCCAGGTTATTGATTTACTGACCATTAACTAATTACCACTAACCATTAACTAATTACCATGCCACGTCCAGTTACACTTTTCACCGGCCAGTGGGCCGACCTTCCACTTGAAACCCTTTGTGAAAAAGCAAAAAACTTCGGTTACGACGGACTTGAGCTGGCCTGCTGGGGAGACCATT
>JAGLTY010000208.1 GCA_023135025.1 Bacteroidales bacterium
GCCCTTGCACAGGCTGTACAGCCAATACAGTTCTCCTCTACGATAAAATACTCCAGCAGGTCGGTACATACTCCGGATGGACACTTCTTATCCACCACATGGGAAAGATACTCCTCCGGAAAATTATCCATGGTGGAGAGTACCGGGTTGGGTGAGCTTTGACCAAGGCCACAGAGCGAGGTATCCTTGATCACATCACTCAGGTTGCGCAACCGGTCCAGGTCGCTCTCTTCTCCCTTGCCTTCACAAATCCTTTCCAGCAATTCGTGAAGCCTCTTGTTTCCGATCCTGCAGGGCGCACATTTTCCGCACGACTCCTCCACGGTAAAATCAAGATAGAACTTAGCAATGGAGACCATACAGTCGTCCTCATCCATCACAATCATCCCTCCCGAACCCATCATAGAGCCGTTGGCAACCAGGTTCTCATAATCAATGGGAGTGTCCAGGTGTTTCTCGGTAAGACATCCTCCGGAAGGTCCGCCGGTCTGCACCGCCTTAAATTTCTTTCCGTCTTTAATACCCCCACCTATCTCAAATATTACTTCGCGAAGGGTGGTACCCATGGGAACCTCTATCAGTCCCACATTGTTGATTTTCCCTGCCAGGGCAAATACCTTGGTCCCCTTGGAGCTCTCCGTACCAATGCTGCTAAACCAATCGGCTCCTTTCAATATAATCACAGGCACGTTAGCCAGGGTCTCCACATTATTTACGTTGGTTGGTTTCCCCAAATAGCCGCTCTCGGCAGGGAAAGGAGGCTTCAGGGTGGGTTCACCCCTGTCACCCTCCATGGAGTGGATCAGAGCGGTCTCTTCACCACATACAAAGGCCCCTGCTCCATACTTCAAATCAATATCGAAATTGAATCCGGAACCCATAATATCCTTACCAAGCAATCCATACTCCCTGGCCTGTGCAATGGCTATTTTCAGACGTGCAATGGCCAGCGGATACTCTGCACGGATATAGATGTAGCCCATATCGGCTCCAATGCAGCGACCCACGATGGCCATGGCTTCCAGTACGGAGTGGGGATCACCCTCCAGGATGGAGCGATCCATAAATGCACCGGGGTCACCCTCATCTGCATTACATACCACATATTTCTGATCGGCCTCATTCTTCCGGGCAAAATCCCACTTTACTCCTGCCGGAAAACCTGCTCCTCCACGACCTCTTAGTCCGGAAGCCTTCATCAACTCAATGGTCTCTTCAGGTGTCTGGTTAGCAAGTACTTCTCCCAGAGCCTGGTACCCATCCCTTGCAATATACTCATTGATAATCTCAGGATCGATCACACCACAATTTCGCAGAGCAATCCTCAACTGTTTTTTGTAGAAACCCATATGTTTGGAGTCCTCCACATGTGCCTCAGTTTCAGGATCGGTATAGAGCAGTCGCTCCACCCTTCTTCCTTTGATCACGTGCTCCTCAACAATCTCTTCAGCATCTTCAGGTTTTACCTGGGTATAGAAAGTATTGTCGGGCATCACCTTAACAATGGGACCCTTTTCACAGAATCCGAAACAACCGGTCATAATCACCTGGACAGTCTCCTCAAGACCCTGCTTCGAAAGCTCCTTTTTTAGCTTCTCCGCGATGGTGTCGCTCTCCTGAGACTTACATCCGGTGCCGCCGCAAACAAGCAAATGCATGCTGTATTTTGACATTTCTGTTCCTCCTTTTATTCCTTTGACTCTATTGTTTCATAGTTTACCGGGATGATCCCATCCACCAGTTCACCACTTTTAATATATTTCTCAATGATCTCGTCGGCTTTTTCCCTGTTTACACCGCCAAAAACAATGGGCTCACTACCCGGAAGCTTCACCTCAATGGTAGGTTCAGCGTAGCAATAGCCCATACACCCGACCTGGGTAACAATGGCTTCCACTCCGCGCTTCTCCAACGCTTCGGTCATAAACTCCATGGTCTCCTTGGCGCCGGAGGCAATCCCGCAGGTAGCCATGGCCACCTTCACCTGCACCAGGTTTTCAGCATCCTCACCCCTCTCCCGGGTTTGCAATCCTGTTACTTGTTTATCGCGGATCTTTTTCAGATCTGCCAGCGATTTAATCTTGCTCATAATGCTTCAATATTGATTCTCGTGTTTCTATAAAGTTATATGATAAGTATATTATTTTCAATGTTCCTCTATTCCAATCCAAGTTCATCAAGGTTATTTCTAATCATTCTTTTTAAGGAGGCTGTCAGCTCAGTTCCCCGGATGTTGTCCAGATCCAGTGCCGACCTGATTTCAGAAGTTGAGATGGAGAAATCTCCCGCTCCAGAACTACAAATCAGTTCCCACTCGATACCCGGGTTTGAACTGACCAGCAACAGCCAGCTCCCCTCCAGATCGCCCAGTGGCTGCCTGTCGGGGTGACTTTTGTGGAAAGTAGCCTCCACAATGGTTCCAACTCCTTTTTCCGACTGAATCTTCAACCCTCCACCCGTCATCTCTGCATGCTGACGAAACAACGGTATGCCCATTCCAACCCTGCGGGTGGTGCGGGAAGTGTAGAAGGGATCGGTAGCCCTGCTGATCTCCTCCTCACTCATCCCTTTCCCGTTGTCCTCAATCCGTATGGACTGAAGATTGGTCGACGCCTCGTCCGTGACAGAAATAACCACCCTGTCGCCTCCAGCTGCGATGCAGTTCTCCGCTATATCCAGTATGTGTAGTGCGATCTCCTTCATACCTTATATTTCAAGTACTGATCTCCCCTGTTCCCCTTTCAAAGCCATACGAGATTCGCTGAACTTCCGACTCTTCATCATATACCTGTTGCCAGCCCGGCCAATATCATCCATAAAATGAGCATCGGAATTTTGAATTAACATATATTGCTTTAATTCCGGATGCTCCTTCTCTGCAGCCTCTCGGGAAGTATGTCTCGATATTTCCACTGCATCGGCCTCCAGATCGTCCGGAAAGAATCCCAGTTGTGAATAGAGTCCGTTCATGGGCCTGTCCACATGGGCCGGAACAAAAAGTCCGCCCAGATCATGAACCACTCCGGCTGCCTCTTCTATAACCCAGTTGAGTCCGGGATAGAGTGAATGGCTAACCTCTTCCACAATATGCTCCTGCTCATCAACAATCACCTGGCAGCCAAACAACGAAGAATCATTGGGTATTTTTACAAAATTCCGCTCCATCTCCAGCTGAAATGCATTCAGTTGTTCATCGGTATCAAAGAACGTCAGGCAGTGCACCTCCTCCCTGGTGTTAATCTCTGCGCCATAGACCACCCATATCCCTTTTCTGGCACCAAGCTCCCTTGTAAGCCTCGCATGACCCGTATGGTTATGGTCAGTCACTGCAATTATATCCAGCCCCATCGCTGCTGCCTTTTCCACAATGTTCCCCGGGCTCATTTCCAGGTCCCCGCAGGGAGAAAGAACCGTATGGATATGCAGGTCGGCCCAATAGATGTTCATTTCTTACTCATCAGTTGAAATAACCTCCCGGTAATTATGAATGTATCTTCAACGGTTCCCAACAGAGGAATCCCCTCCTCTTCCGCTTTCTCACGCACCGCCTTATCCGGTTCAACTCCTTTTACCAGCAGTATGGCAGCCAGCTCTTTCAATGAAGCAATGGCCACTACATTGGCATGTGACTGGAGGGTGATCCACACCTCTCCCTCTTTGGCATGACCCATCACATCGCTTAGCAGGTCGGACACATATCCCCCGGTCACCTCCCGGGTGGTCATATCACCAGTGGTGTAGACTTTTAATCCAAGTGCTTTAACAATCTGTTCTGTTGTCATCTTATTTGCTTTGACTTCTGTAATCCCTCTCTCTTCCCCAGATCGATCCGTTTATCTCATCTGCCTCTTCCAGGCTGAGCCTTTTGTCCTTGATATAGAGCTCCTGCAGGAAGATGCACCAGGTGGGTTTTGCCCTTCCCTGAACAATATCCTCAGCCAGCGACCTGCAGGTTGGAGATCCGCATGCTGCACAATCGATCCCGGGCAGCACCTTCAGCAACTCTTCAAGTTTATTCATCTTTTCGATGGCCACATTCCTGTCGGTATCCAGAGCAAGCATAGAACGGGCCTGAATCTTATCCAGGGAGTATAAAGCTTTATCAAATGATCCAGGTGCAAATTGCCCGGTACTCTCACGGGAAACCTCACCTGCCCTTTTGTTCAGTCGCTCCACGGTAAGAAAGCGGTTGCCACTGATCAACACTCCACCCGCACAACTCTCGTCACACGCCCTCAACTCCAGGAAATCGATATTGCACTCTTCAGTCTCTTCGAGCCTTTCAAGGAACTCTGTTACATTACGCATTCCATCCACTGCCAGGCAACGTCCCTGCTGATGCTCAGACTCACCCCGTGTCAGGCTCCAGAGGATCCCTTTTGAACTGAGTCTCTCTGTATCGGGTCCGGCCTTACCGGCCACCTCACTGTTCATGATCAGGTGGAGCAATTTGTTATACATGTACTCCATGTTGATGACCCCGTCCACGGGCGACTCTTTCTCTCCAACAGGACTCTTGATTGAAGCTATCTTAGCCGCACATGGGGTTATATAGAAGATGCCGATTCCTGAAGGATCAAATCCCTGGTCCTC
>JAGLTY010000209.1 GCA_023135025.1 Bacteroidales bacterium
CCTGATCCACCAGCCGCGCTACAACATGTTCGACCGTTGGGTGGAAGATGGACTGCTGGATGTGCTGGAGGAACGGGGCGTTGGTTGTATCCCTTTCAGTCCGCTGGCACAGGGTCTGCTTACCAACCGATACCTGGATGGCATTCCGAAGGGTTCAAGGATCGATAGTGAAAGTATATTCCTGGGTAAGCAGCACCTCGATCCGGATACCATGGTGAGGGTGAAAGCACTGAACCAGCATGCAGAGCAACGTGGACAGACCCTGGCACAGATGGCGCTGGCCTGGATCCTGAACAGGAAGCAGGTCACTTCGGTGCTGATCGGGGCCAGCTCTGTATCTCAGCTGGAAACCAATGTGGCTACCCTGCTCAATCTGGAATTCAACAGGGACGAACTGGCCTATATCGACAATATCCTGGTGGGAGGCTAATCATCCAGCCCTTCGGGCAGCATCTCATTGCGACGCCTGCGTTTATAGATCTCAAAACGGCTCTCCTCTATCTTCGGGGGCCACCGGTTATTACCCATATCACAATCGGCCGTTTCCAGGAAGGGGTCGAGTGTGACTGCAACCACCTTTTTATCAAAGGAGAAGACTTTTGATGTCTTCAGATTGTTCCTGCTCCAGATCTGTGCCGGAACTCTCCTGATCTCACTGGTTCCATCTTCAAATTCAAACCGGATCACCAGGGGCATCACCAATCCTCCCACATTTGAGAAGTCCAGCTGGTAAAAGGTCCCTCCCTTTTCGTGCCAGGACTTTTCAGCCGGGGTTAAAGACTTCTTATAACGATCGTAATCCTCTTTGTCAGATTTCTCTGGTTGATATGGATCATTCCCGGTATAGAGGTCCCTCATGAAGGGATCCCTCTCAACCATCGATTGCATGGTGGCCCGGTTTCTTTGAATGGCAATCGATTCGGGTTGTGCCATTGCTTTCTCCTTCTCAAAGGCCCGCTCCTCAGCAGGATCGCCCGATGCCATCTCCACTGCGGTTACCCCGTCCAGTGAAATATCCACACGGTCGGTGGAGTAGAACCATCCCCTCCAGAACCAATCCAGATCGATGGCCGATGCATCCTCCATGGTCCGGAACAGATCCTCGGGTGTGGGATGTTTGAACATCCATCTCTGTGCATATTGTTTAAAGGCAAAGTCGAAATACTCCCTGCCCATAATGGTCTCTCTCAGGATATTGAGACCGGTGGCCGGTTTAGCGTAAGCATTGTTTATGAACTGCATAGTGAGTTCCCCATTGATCATAATGGGAGCAATATTGGATTGATCGCCCTTCATATAGGGAACAATATCGGCAGGTCGTCCCCTGGGTGACGGATGATCATGGTCCCACTCCCTTTCGGCGATACCCTGCAAAAAGGTGTTGAGCCCCTCATCCATCCAGGTCCACTGACGCTCATCAGAGTTAACGATCATGGGGAAAAAATTGTGCCCCACCTCATGGATAATCACCCCGATCATGTCCCACTTGGTACGCTCCGAATAGCTCCCGTCGCTCCGCGGGCGCCCCCCGTTAAAACAGATCATGGGATACTCCATTCCAATGTTAATGGTATGCACCGAATAGGCCACCGGGTAGGGATAGTCGAAAGTATGACGTGAGTAAACATTCAGTGTATGGGCCACCACCCTGGTGGAGTATTGCTCCCACAGGGGATTACCCTCTTTGGGATAGAGAGATGTGGCCATCACCGTGCGATCTCTAAATTTCACACCCATGGCATCCCAGATAAACTTCCGGGAGGTGGCAAAGGCAAAGTCTCTCACATTTTCGGCCCGGTACTTCCATGTTCTCTTCTCAGTGGACTTCCCGTTTTCTGCATCACGCGCCTCCTTCTCGGTCACAATCAACACAGGTTTTTCAAGGGACTCACGGGCATCGTTGTACCTTTTCAATCTCTCTTTGGTCAACACCTCTTCCGGATTGACCAGAATGCCGGTAGCACCCACCACATGGTCGGAAGGAACGGTGATCTCCACCTCATAATCTCCAAAAGGAAGGGCAAATTCGGTCCTGCCCAGAAACTGGTTGTTCTGCCAGCCCTCCACCTCATTGTATACAGCCATTCGGGGAAAGAATTGTGCAATGGTATATATATAGTTATCGTCCCCGCTGAAATATTCCATGCCCGAGCGGCCCCCGCCATCCTTCATCCGGTCGTTTACATTGTACCACCATTTGATATCCAGCTCCACACGTCCGCCCGGCTCCAGTGGAGTGGGAAGATCGATCCGCATCATTGTATAATTGATGGTATACGGGAGGGCATTTCCATCTCCGTCAGCCACTTTCTCTATTTTAAATCCCCCGTCAAAATCGGTCATCAGCATCTTCATAAAGTAGGGAGGCATCTGCTCCTTCAGCTGGAACGGCATGATCAACTTTGAGAGGTTATCCTTCTGCCTGATATTCTGGTCCAGTTGCACCCAGAGATAGGTCAGTTCATCGGGCGAATGATTGATATACTCGATCTTCTCCTCCCCGGAAATCTTCTGGTTCTTATCATCCAGTTCGATGGAGATCCAATAGTTGGCCTGCTGCTGCCAGTAAAGTTGTCCGGGTGCTCCCGACGCTGTTCTGTACGCATTGGGTGTTGCAAACTCGGTACGCATCTGCCTGAACTGATTGTTCGACGGATCCATCTTCTTCTCAGTCTCCTGAGCAGATAATGATGATGCTAACATTCCCACCATCAACATATATAAGCATCTCTTCATGGAATAGATAGTTTTTTGGATATATCAAAGTTACAAAAAGAATTGGCATATTTGTGTTATAAAGTATGTCAATACCCATGTCAAAACAGATCATCCGCAACCTCTCTCTCCTAACGCTAATGGTGTTACTGGGAGGTTGGTTTATGCACGAATTCTATGTGAGTCTGACCGAGATCAGGTACAATCCTGAAACAGAGAGAATCGAGGTATCCATGCGCATCTTTCCCGATGACCTGGATCGGGCTCTGTTGCAAAAAACAGGTATCCATACACAACTGGCTACCGAACTGGAACCTCCGGGTGCCGACAGCCTGTTGATGGAGTACCTCCTGGAGAGTTTCTACATGGTTGTGAACGGAGAACGTACCGTGTTCCACTACCTGGGGAAAGAGCAGGAGGCAAATGCCATCTGGTGCTACCTCGAATCGGAACCGGTCAACAAGCCGGTCACCCTCTTGGTATACCAGGAGTTGCTGACAGAAATATTTATGGACCAGGTAAATATCATTCAGGTATACCAGGGGAAATGGAACAGGGGACTCCTGCTAAACCGCCAGGAGCGGTCCGGCGAACTTACCATCGGTGAGTAATCAATCCAGGTTCAGATGCAATTTTTCCAGTTTCCTGCCAATGCTTTCCACCTCGGCATCGGATAGCGAAAGATTCATGGCACCAGCATTCTGCACCACCTGCTGCTCAGTCCTTGCTCCTACCAGGGCCACGGTGATTCCGAGCTGACGAAGGGTCCATGCAATGACAAGCTGAGAGAGCGTGGCACCTTTCTCATCGGCCATCGGCCTTATCTTATCCAGGAATTTGTTGGTATGGATCAGGTTATTGATCTTAAAATGGGGCGTTTCGGGCCGTGAGTCTCCCGGGGCAAAAGGATAATCTGGTGTGATCTTCCCGGTAAGCAGTCCACGCTGAAGCGGACTGTATGCCAGGATTCCGCAATTGTTATCCAGACACCAGGGTACCACATCCTGCTCTATCTCCCTGCGAACCATGCTGTAGGGAACCTGGTTGGAGCTGAGTTCAACTCCGCCTGACGCCTGTTCCATCTGTTCCACAGAGTAGTTGCTCACCCCTGCCGCCCTGATCTTTCCCTGCTCCATCAGGATACGGAAAGCCTCCATGGCCTCCTCTATGGGGGTGGTTTGATCGGGCCAGTGAATCTGGTAAAGATCGATGTAATCGGTCCCCAGCCGTTTCAGACTCTCCTCGCACTCTGCGATCAGGCTGTCGCGCCCTGAGTATTTATAGATATCGCGATGAATACCGCTGTTGTCGTTGGTTGTAAAGAAATACTCCCCCTCGGTTCCTTCCCAGCGCATACCTGCCTTGGTCATGATCTCATACCGGTCACGACTCCCCTTAATGGCCTCGCCCACTACCTGTTCCGAATGGCCGAACCCATAGATGGGTGCAGTATCGATAGAGGTAATACCGTGATCGAGACAGGCATGGATGGCCCTTATGGAATCTTTCTTATCAGCTCCACCCCACATCCATCCCCCGATGGCCCAGGCTCCAAGCGCTATGGGCGATACCGGTAAGCCAGACTTTCCTAAAGTTCTCTTTTCCAAGTTCAATTGTTCTGTGTGAAATGTTTTGCAAAACCCGTGGGCAGGTAGTTATCAAAACTCAGGCAGACCTCCCTGGAGAACTTAATGGCAGTAGCAATAAGCCCTTCCCACTGACTCTGGTCCAACATTTTTATCTGCTCTCTTTTATACCCGTTTTTCCATAAACCGTACAGGAGTCCCGCGTTAAAGGTATCACCGGCACCGATGGTGCTTATCGGTTCAATGCGCTCCACCTTCATATGAAAACTGAGCCCTGCAGTTCTGAGATA
>JAGLTY010000021.1 GCA_023135025.1 Bacteroidales bacterium
AGAATATTTTAACCGTCGGACAGACCGGGATGACCTGTCAAGGTTCTCCTCAAAAAAGGCATGGTATTCCGGGTTTCTCTCAAAATTGACAGAATGCACGTTTCCACTTGCCTCTTTTCTTAGCATTTTTTTGCTTCGTTCGGTTCCAAACTTTTTCCTTGTCCAAATTTTTACTTATTTCGCTTGCTGGTTCAATAATCCAATCACTCAATGCAAAAGTTTTTTTCTCTTTTACTGTTATCCTCCCTGGGAGCCACACTACTATCGCAACCACACTGGGAAACCCTGGTGAAAGCTGATCACAACTGGAGCTACTTCATAGGCGATTCACAGGCACCGGCCGGTTGGTATACCAATGGATTTGATGACAGTTCCTGGAATAGAGCAAAGGGAAGCTTTGGTTTTGGTGATGGAGATGATACAACTCTCTTATTCATAACTCATTCACTCTATATCAGGCATGAGTTTTCTATAACTGACAGATCAATCATTGATAGTCTGATTCTGGATATCGACTACGATGATGCCTATGTGGTTTATCTAAACGGCTCCATGGTTTCCAGGTCGTTCAATGTGGAGACTGACTTTCCACCTTACAATTATACTCCCACCATAGACCAGGAGGCCGTAATGTACATGGGTGGTCAGCCTTCGCGGGTTGCCATACCTAAGAGTCATCTACAAGATGGAGAGAATGTGATTGCCATACAGGGGATCAATGTGAATCCTAGCTCAAGCGATTTTTCCCTGGCTCCCTTTCTTCAGGTAAAGGTTGATGCAGTTGGTACAGTGTATGAAGAAGTCCCGGACTGGTTTGTAGATCCCGATGCGGTTTTTGAGAGTAACCTGCCCATAATCGTGATTGAAACTGAAAATGGACAAGTGGTTCCGGATGAGCCAAAGATAGATGCCCATATGGGCATTGCAAATAATGAGGCGGGCATGAATGAGTACCCCGGAACCTACAACGACTACGATGGCAAGATCGGAATAGAACTCAGGGGAGCCAGCTCCCAGAGTTATGCAAAAAAGGGTTACGGGCTGGAGACCCGGCTTGAAAATGGAGAGAATAACAATGTCTCTCTGCTGGGAATGCCCGTTGAAAATGACTGGGTGCTTCACGGACCCTACTCCGATAAATCTCTGATCAGGAACGTCCTGGCCTATCACTTTGCCCGGGAGATGGGACAGTATGCCCCCAGGACCAGGTTATGTGAACTGTTCTTAAACAACACCTACTACGGAGTCTATGTGTTAATCGAAAAGATTAAAAGGGACACTTTCAGACTTGATATTGGCAAGCTTGAGCCCCATGAAGTATCCGGAAGGGATGTAACCGGAGGCTATATCTTCAAACTGGATAAAGGGGATGAAGATCATTGGGTTTCCCCCTATCCAGCCATAGACGGCAATGATATCCGGATCCTGTACCATTACCCCGATCCGGATCTGATGCCCACGGCGCAAAAAGCGTATATAAAGGATTTCGTAACTGATTTTGAACATGCCCTGGCTGGAGATCGCTTTTACGATCCGGTGCTGGGCTATAAACCCTATATCGATATGCAGTCCTTTATCGATTTCTACCTGGTAAACGAGCTGGCCAAGAATGTGGATGGCTACCGGATCAGCACCTTTTTGCATAAAGACAAAGACAAGCTTGATAGGGTAAGCCCCATAAAGGCAGGACCCGTCTGGGATTTCAACTTCGGATTTGGAAATGCTGATTATTACGATGCTTCCGTAACCAGCGGATGGCAATGTGAGTATAAGCTTCCCAATGATTACTGGTCAAACCCCTTCTGGTGGATCAAATTAAGAAAGGATCCGGACTATTATAATCAGCTGGTAAGTTCCTGGAAGGGGTACAGAAATAGCATCTTATCGGATATCCGGGTGGACTATGTTATTGATTCGCTAACCACCCTGCTGACCGATGCACAGCAGCGGAATTTCGAGGCCTTTCCCGTTTTGGACCAGTATGTCTGGGCGAATAATTATGTGGGAGGCACTTATGAAAATGAGATCGCCTACTTGAAAGGTTGGATATCCGAACGGATAGCATGGATGGATAGCAAGCTGGATGGGTATATGTACCCCTATTCGCTAGATGAGCGCATGGATATGGAAGGGCTGGATTTGCAACTCTTCCCAAACCCGGTAGTTGATCAGTTTAATCTGGTACTGTATGCGGACCGGGATTCTGAAATAGAGATCGAAGTTATTAATGTGCTTGCCCAAACCACTTATCGGGCCAACTTTGATCTGGTGCATGGCTCACAGAAACTCTATTTTGGAGCAGATATGGTAAATCAGGCCATGCCTCAATCCGGCATTTATATCCTTAACCTTCATGTGGACGGGAAATTTGCTGGTACAAGAAAAATCGTGAAACAGTAATATCCACTTCTAATCCATTAAAATCATCCAACCATGAACAGAAAGCTTCTTGCACCCCTTACTGCAACAATACTACTTCTCTCCCTGCACTACACATCGGCAGGCCAGGACGGGTGGATCAGCCTGTTCGATGGCGAAACACTGGAAGGATGGTCCGTTCACAGTGGCTTTGCCACCTTCAGGGTTGAGGACGGATGCATTGTGGGACAGGCCATAAAGGAGAGTCCCAATACCTTCCTGTGCACCGACCGTGAATTTAGCGATTTCATCCTTGAATTCGAGGTGTTGTTGGAGGATGATGAACTGAATTCAGGAGTGCAGTTCCGGAGCCATATCGCACCACAAGAGTTGGTTTTCTGGTTCAGAAATGAAACAGGTCAATACCAAGCAAATACAATCCCTGCTGACAGGGTATACGGGTACCAGGTGGAGATCTCTGCAGGAGGTGGATCCGGAGGTGTTTACGATGAGGCCCGAAGGGCAATGATGCCCTGGTGGCCTGAAGAGGGCTCAAAAGAGAGCAAGGTTTTCAGGAACAAGGAGTGGAACTCCTACCGGGTTGAATGCAGCGGCGATTCCATCAGGACCATTGTTAACGGGATGGTCGTATCTGACTTCAGGGATGCACTGTCCGACCGGGGTATCATCGGTCTTCAGGTCCATGATGTAGGCAATAATCCCACCCCCTACCAGGTGCGTTGGAGGAATATCAGGCTATTGCCGCTGGATTAGAAATGTTCAGTTTCCCATAAACAGACTGGTGGAAGAAAATTCCGGATCGCAGGTTAGATTCACATGCAGTTTTCGTAGTCCCGCTTCATCGCCCGGTGTGGGAATATGAGTCAGGTGGACCTCGCAGTTCCGCAATTCGGCCAGTTTTTCAATGGCCAGCTGTGCAGCGGGATTGGAGATGGCTGAAATCCCGAGCATAATCAGGGTTTCTTCCAGGTCGAGGCTGGTCATTTTTCCAGTGAGGACTTCCTTTTTAAGAAAAGTAACTTTTTCTATCATGTTCGCCGGGAGAAGGTGCATATGATCGGGCAGCCCTGCCAGGTGCTTGGCAGCATTCAGTATCAGGCTTGATGCCGAATGCAGCAAGGGCGAATTCTTACCGCTTATCAGGGTGCCATCTCTCAGTTCAATGGCGGCCCCGCAAAACATTCCATTGTTCCCTTTATCCAGTTCTCTTGCATTCAGGGCAGCCTGTCTGGCAGGCTGAACCACCATCCTGTCCTCTATCCTGGCATTTACTTTTTCCATGACTAATTCGGCCCTGTCAAGGGTTTCTCTGTCCACAAGCCCCATGGCATACTCCACCGCACACCTGAAATACCTGCGGATGATCTCCTGGTAGGAAGCCTTGGCAATCACCGCATCATCAACAATACCGGCACTAGCCCTGTTGACCCCCATGTCAGTGGGGCTTTTGTAAATGGACTCCTCCCCTGTTATCTTTTCAAGTATCCTTCGAAGTAAAGGAAAGGCTTCAATGTCCCTGTTGTAGCTGACTGTTTTCTCATTATAAGCTTCCAGGTGATGATGATCGATCTGGACGATGTCCTTCAGATCCACCGTGGCTGCCTCATAGGCAATATTCACATTATGCGAGAGAGGAAGGTTCCAGATGGGAAAGGTTTCAAATTTGCCATAACCGGCCTTAATACCCAGTTTATATTCATGATACATATTGTTAAGACAGGTAGCCAGTTTCCCACTACCTGGTCCCGGTGCAGTCACAACCACGATGGGTTTTTTTGTTTCTATGTAAGGATTGGCTCCATATCCCTGATCACTGACAATCAGGTCCACATCCATGGGATAACCCTTTGTATATCCATGGGTATATACCCTGATCCCGTTTCTCTCAAGCTTGTTTTTAAACGAGGTTGCCTGCGGTTGTTCATTGTAACGTGTTATTACCACAGCCGTTATTTCCAGTCCCCACTCCTTGAATTCATCAATGGTTCTTAATGTATCCGAATCATAACTAATGCCAAAGTCTGCCCTGATTTTCTTCTTTTCAATATCCCCTGCATGCACACAAAGTATGATATCGATTTTATTTTTTAATTCTTGAAGGAGGCGCATTTTTACATTCGGATCGAAACCGGGAAGAACCCTTGAAGCATGATAATCATACATGATCTTTCCCCCGAATTCAAGATAGAGTTTCTCATGAAAAAGATTCACACGCTCCAGGATAGATGTGGTTTGCTCCTTAATGTAGGCTTCATTATCGAATCCTATTTTCACGGTAGTTTCAGCTTTGTCGGTCATGATCAGAACATGCTTGGTTTTCAGTTTGAATTGGATTTCAATATAAGAATTATCAATTCTTAAAAAACCGATCTATCTCTGAATCGATAAGGCAGCGAAAAAAATAAGTTTCTTCAAGCTGATTAGTTGCCAATCTGATGCAGTGCTAAGGCATAGGCCCCAAGGGCTATGGACTCACTGGCCCCCCTGCTGCTGGTTGCAATGGCCAGCCTGGGGAGGGGATCATATGAGATGGTTTTCTCTGTTCCGGGAATATGGAGCGTTTTGGAGTAGTCTTTATAGAAATTGTTTCGATCCTGTTCATCGTCCAGATTGAATACCCTCTGTACCAACCGTGGCAGCTCTTCTGCATTTGAGGGATGGAACTTATAGTTCAGCTCCTCCATAACAGCTGGCATATAAAGGTCACTTGCCCCGGTTAATCCTCCCCCGATCACAGCGATACCGTCAATGAAGGTGAGTACATTGGCCACCGTATCGCCCAGTGCACGTCCGGTCTCCTCATATGCTTTCAGAGCAGCTGCTCTGTTCCCGCTCCTGACTCCTTTGGCAATCTCATAAATCTCTTTGGGTTCCAGCTCATTGGGGTACTCTATTCCTGCTTCAGAGGCATATACCCTTTGTACAGAACGGATACTGACCACATCTTCGGCATTTACATCAGGGCTGTGCCTGTTGCTAAAGAGCCATACTTCCGCAGCGGTAACATTGTCGCCGGTAATGAGCTGACCATTGGATACAAACCCACCACCAAATCCGGTACCCAGTGTAAAACCCACCAGGTTCCGGTATCTTTTAGGACTCCCCGATGCCTCCAGTTTTGAGTTGATTTCGGGTAGTATCCCCCCCAGCGCCTCGCCATAGGCAAACAGGTCCCCATCATTGTTAATGAATACCGGCAGTCCAAACTCCTCCTCCAGAATGCTTTTCAGTGGTACGCCTCCCTGAAAAGCCGGCAGGTTATTTGAATTATCAATGATACCATTGGTATAGTCGGCCGGACCCGGAAAAGCGAAGCTGATGGCCACAGGCACCTCCTCTATCTCCAGCATAACCTCCCGAAAACCATCTTTTATGGTGTCCAGACAGCGCTTCAGGTGGTCTGCATTGGCATCTTTTCTGATCCCCTTTAAGATGGCCTTACCACCCTGGAAGGCATTAAACACAAAATTTGTCCCGCCGGCATCCAGCGTCAATACAACACGATCATCACCATAAATATCCATTTTCTTATGCTTTTGAAGTACGAGAGGCGATATATAGAATATATACCATACAGAGTCCCAATATTACAATTAATTCCGCTTTCGTCATATCCAGCATTAGGGTATTTCGCCCGAAGTGCATCTATTCTATATGAGCACTTTTCTCAGTAGAATTTGTCGGGTCATCATACTTCTGCTCTTTATATGCTGCAACATGGGTTGCAACAAAGAGGAGCCTGTAGTTCATTTCCCCAATGCAGGTATCAATAATATTGATGATCAGCTTCTATTTGAAGCGGTTGAGAAAGTTGAACAGGACAGGGGTATCTTAAGTCTGATTGTATACCGCAACAGTGACATCATTGTTGAAGCCTATTTCGGGAAAGGTGGTGTTGACTCGCTGCACAGAACAAAGTCAGTTACCAAAAGCGTCACCGGGATTTTGATTGGAATGGCCATAGACCAGGGTCATATTAACAGTATAAATGAGACTGTAGGTGATTACCTCTCTGATTATCTGACACCTGAAGATAGCATCATTGCCAGGGTAACAATCAGAGAGTTGCTCACTATGTCGGGTGGCTTTGACTGGAATGAACTAACCGACCCCGAATGGATCTACTGGAACAACTGGATCAGATCTGAAGATCACTTTATCTATGCACTGCATGTTCCTATCATTCATGAGCCGGGAACCCACTTCACCTATTGCACCACAGGATGCCAGATACTCTCGGGAATATTTACCGAAGCTACCGGGTATACATTGAAGGCATTTGCAGAAGAGTTTCTGTTTACTCCCCTGGGAATTGAGGGTGACCGCCCCTGGAGTGCCGATCATCAGGGATTCAATTATGGAGGAGTGACCCTGCAGTTGAAAGCCAGAGACATGCTTAAGATTGGCCAACTCTATCTAAACATGGGGCAATTTAATAGTCAGCAGATAGTTTCGAGAGAGTGGGTTGAAACCTTATACTCACCCCAAATAGATACCCATCATACGATGCCTTACAGCAGTCAGTACGGCTTTTTGTGGTGGATTGGGGAACAACAGGGAACAGAATACTACTTCGCCAATGGTTATGGAGGTCAGTTTATCTGCATTTTCCCTGAACTGGAACTACTGGTTATCGCCCAGAGCGAACTTAATAATGAGTATCATGAGCCGGGAGAACAATGGATGAATACCATCTCTCTGATTATGAATGACATTCTTGATACTGTACTGTAATTCCGGAGTTTTTATTCGGGCTTTCCCTGGTTTTATTTTTCAGATCAGGATTTTATTTTCTAATTTGACACAAACTCTTAACCCTCCATCATGAAAGAGATTGTATACCCAAAGAAACTGGATGTGCCCAGTACGATGGGTAATATATATGACCTCCAGGAATTTTTCTGTGGCAGGAGGCATACCCGAACCATAGCCCGAACTGAAATGGAGAGATGCATAAATCTCCACTTAAACTAATAACAACTAACTCATTCTATATCCCCATGAACAAGCCGGAAAACCAAAACTCAAGAAGGTCATTTCTAAAGAAGGCGGTACTGGGTACGGCTGCTGTAACTTCAGTGCCGATGGCACTCTCGGGAAGCTATAACCAACGTCTGCTGCTGGGCTCCAGATCCTACGCACCTGCAACTTTTACAGCAAATGATAACATCAACCTGGCCCTGATTGGGACAGGCATCCAGGGCATTTACGATACCACCTCGGCTCTGAGGGTGCCGGGTATCAAACTGGTAGCCACGTGTGACCTTTACTCGGGACGGCTCGACCGGGCCAAGGAGCTCTGGGGCAATGACATTTTTGTAACAAGGGACTACCGGGAAATCCTGGATCGGAAAGATGTGGATGCCGTGATTATCGCCACTCCCGACCACTGGCACAGGCGGATCAGCATTGAGGCTCTGAAAGCGGGGAAAGCCGTCTATTGTGAAAAACCGATGGTACAGAAATTCGACGAGGGTCATGAGTTGATTGAAGCGTATCAAAAATCGGGCAAAGTGATGCAGGTGGGAAGCCAGGGCATGTCGTCGCTGGGGAATGAGAAGGCTAAACAGCTCTATGAAGATGGAGCCATCGGAGAGATTGTGATGCTCGATATGTACAACGACCGCTACTCATCGGAGGGTGCCTGGCAATATCCCATTCCTCCCGATGCCACTCCCGATACGGTTGATTTTGATACTTTTCTGGGTGGCGCCCCCAAAGTACCTTACGAATTGAAGCGATTTTTCAGGTGGAGAAACTACAGGGATTACGGGACCGGTGTTGCCGGCGACCTCTTTGTACACGCTTTTTCCACCCTCAATTTTATCCTCAGCTCCCATGGTCCCGAAAGGGCACTTTCCACCGGTGGACTGAGATACTGGAAGGATGGCAGGGATGTACCCGATGTTACCCTGACGCTTTATGATTATCCTGAAACAAAAACACATGCGGCTTTCAATGCTGCATTCAGGGTCAATTTCATTGCCGGTAGCGGTGAGGCTGGTGGATTCCGCCTGGTGGGAACCGAAGGTGAAATGCACGTAGGCTCTGAGAGCGTCAGACTGGTCCGGACAAAACTGGAGATGAAGCCGGGAGCTTATTCTTTAGTAGCCTACACCGAAGAGATTGAGAAAAAGATTGTAGCAGCCTACGATAAGAAGTTCGCCGAAGAAAGATCCAAAGATCTGAATATCGGTGAGACATTGTGGGAGGCACCCTCAGATTACAAGGGTGGTCACTACGATCACTTCAATAATTTTTTCAAGGGTGTCAGGGGAGAAAAAGAGATTATCGAAGATCCCACCTTTGGTCTGCGTGCTGCAGGAGCCGCCCTGCTGGCCAATGAAAGCTACTACAAAGGGCACCCTGTCAAGTGGGATCCCGAAGCAATGAAATTAATCTGACAAAAAGATAGAAAGCGATGAAAAGAGTACTATTTTCTCTCAGCCTCATATTGATGGCAGTGGTCCTGTTTGCACAGGAGAAGCCTTTGAATATAATTGTAATCGGTGCCCATCCCGATGACTGCGACGGCGATGCAGGTGGCACCGCCATCCTCTTTGCAAAGATGGGGCACAATGTGAAATTTGTATCCCTCACCAACGGCGATGCAGGTCACTATGCCATGGGAGGAGGCGCTCTGGCCAAGATCCGTATGGCTGAAGCAGAGGAGGCCGGAAAGCGATTTGGTATAAAGGAGTACCTTGTCATGGATAACCATGACGGAGAACTGATGCCCACCCTGGAGAACCGCATGAAGGTGATCAGGGAGATCCGAAGGTGGAACGCCGATATCGTCATTGGTCCCAGGACCAACGATTACCACCCGGATCACAGGTATACGGCTATATTGATGCAGGATGCAGCCTTCCTGGTGATTGTCCCAAATGTTGCACCCGATGTGCCCGCTCTGGTGAAGAATCCGGTCTTTCTCTATGCAGCAGACCGCTTTCAGAAACCAAATCCTTTTAAAGCAGATATTGCCATAGATATTGATGAAGTATTTGATCAGAAGATCAATGGCATGGGTGCCCATGCTTCTCAGTATTTTGACTGGCTTCCGTGGCTCTCGGGAACCCTGGATCAGATCCCGGAAGATGAGGCTGGAAGGTTAGAATACCTGGCCAAACGGCGAACATTCAGACCCGGTCCATCCACCAGGGAGTCTTTGATCAAGTGGTACGGTGAAAAAGGTAAGGCAGTCAAACATGCTGAAGGATTTGAGATCTGTGAGTATGGCAAACAGCCCGATGATAAGGAGATCCTCAGGTTGTTCCCAATGCTGCCAAGGGAGACTGATTAAATTTTCTGAAAGCTATACTCCTGGGAACCCTGGTATACTTCAGAAGATCGGAAGGGGTTGAATATATAATTTATTAACTTGGGTCTGAATCAATATCCCATCCATGAAAAACAACCCCATACTGTTAATTGCTTTAACGGTCATCGCCATGACCTCCTGCACCCAGACAAGCGACCAGGTCCAAACCGACACACCACTAAGGGACTACTTCCAACTGAAGATCTTTAGTTTCGAAACCGCGGAACAGGAAGCTTTACTGGACAGTCATTTCCAGGATGCACTCTTACCGGCACTTCACAGGTCTGGTATTAAAAATGTAGGTGTATTCAAACCCATTGAAGGGCTCAATGAGAATACGCACTATACAATTGTACTCATCCCCTTCAGGTCGTTGGAGCAGTTTGAGCAGCTTCCTGCACTACTGGAGAATGATAGTCTCTACCAGCAGTCTGGCCAGGCCTATATCGATGCACCCCATGATGATCCACCCTACACCCGCATCGAAAGCATGATTCTGCGTGCCTTCAGTGCCACTCCATTGCTGGTCACCCCCGAACTCACCTCCCCAAGATCGGAGAGGGTCTATGAACTCAGAAGCTACGAAGGGGCCACCGAAAAACTATATAACCTGAAGGTGGAGATGTTTAACGAAGGGGAATCGGCACTGTTCCAGGAGCTGGAATTTAACCCGGTCTTCTTTGGAGAGGTGCTCTCCAGTGCACATATGCCTCACATGATCTACATGACCACCCATTCCGATACCACCGCCCAGCAGAAAAACTGGGATGCATTCGTCAACCACCCCGAGTGGGAGAGAATGAAAGAGTTGGAGAGGTATCAGAATACCGTATCGGCTATAACAAAATACCTGCTCTATCCAACTAAGTATTCGGACTACTAAAGCTTTAGAATAGTCTGAAGTTCTGCATTGGTCACCGTCAGCAATCCTGAAGCGGGCAGTCTGCCCGTGAGTTCCCGCCAGTTGCTGTCACGGTCAAAAACATACTCAAAAACCGGCAGGGCCTCTTCCATACGGCCGTTGTTGGCCAGTGCCACTGCCTTCCAGTATTTCATCTCAAGGTTGCGGGGAAACATCTTTTCAGCCGCTCCGTACTCCCTGAGTGCCCCCTCCATATCCTGGTTCTCCACGGCCAGATCGCCCCGGTTCATATGTTCATAGGCACGGTGAACACGCAGCAGTCGATCCAGCTCCGCAAGGGGATCCTGGTGATCATCTACACGCAGATCGATCTTCCGGTCTTTCCATACTTCATCCACCACTTCCGGACCCACCACAATCAGGGCAGCTGACTGTTTCCCACGGATATCACCGCCCGCAGCCTGTGCAGCATGAAGAACCGTAACCACTCTTTCGGCCAGAGGCAGCTCCTGATGGTCCACAAAAGCCCTGCTCATTGCCGGAACCACATCGTCATTCAACATCATATTGGCCTGTACAGAATAGTTCTCTCCTATGGCATGAGAAGCCGATGCAATGCAACTACTTCCTGTATATACTGAGACAGCTCCACTGGCATCCAGGAAGGCCACCTGCCGGTAATCCCTTCCCCTGTCGGCCTCCACCAGGAGTTGCAGCGCCTCCTCGGCGCTCTTTCCCTGCTACATCAGATCCAGTCCGTTGGGACCATACGACGGGTTTATAAAGGACTGCGTGGCTACCACTCCCACGCCCGATCGTCCCCATGAAACAATGGTACCTACAGAAAACCAGTGACTCTGAACCCCAATGGCCATCTCACCGGTGGCACTGTCGCGTGCCACAATGGAAAAGGTGTGGACAAGCTTATCACCTGTACTGGAATGAAGCTGCGCTTGAATCGGGCATGTGGGAAATAATAGAAAAAGGAGTATGAAAAACGAAATATGTCGGACTGCCATTTTATTGAGGTTTAATAAATGCCAGCCCAAAATAGTAAATTAATCATAGGTTTTTCCCCTGTGGGACGATCCATCAAGCCGTTGCACATAGGATTTCAGGATAAAAACGCGGTTGGTTGCCCGGTGGTAAACATGCAGATTATTGCCATGCAGTTCATAGATCGTATGCTGACTGATATCCACCTTCTGCACCCAGAGATAGAAGGAGCCGTTGGGAGTGGCTTTCCATGTAAATGGAACCTTCACACCACTTTTTTTGTATGCATCCTTCGGAATTCCCTCCACGGATGTGGCTTCTGGTTGCGTGACCGGTTCAACCTCAGAATGCGTCACTACTGGTTTATGCGTCTGCTCCTGCAGAGGTAGAGCAGCAATAGCTGTATAACCTGCGCCGGAACCATTCCGGAAATAGAAATCACCCACCAGGGAGCTGGATTCCCACGGCGTTTGATGTCCACCGCTTCTTGCAAGCACATCGGCCCTTACACCCTTAAAAACATCCTCCACCTTTACTCCCGGTTGTTGCATATGCTCCAGCAGGGCACGGGTATAGAGCCCATATTCCTTATTCCCGTCAGAAGCCACTGAGCCCGGTGATGTTGAATAGGCGATCATTGTACCGGTTGGCGCCACCATGGTACTGAGTCCCTGCTTGGTATCCCTGAAGGAGCGGGCAAAGGGGTTGTTCCGGCAGGCATCGAGGATCACAATATTGACACTGCTTTTTGCACTCTCCATATAGGCCAGGATAAATCCCATATCCAGTGCCTCATACTCAATCTCCTGCTCAATATGCATCACCGCCTGGGTCGGAATCAGGTAGTTGTATCCAGCGACCTGCATCCCGTGACCGGAGTAGTAGAACAGTGCTGTTCCTCCTGTTTTCAGTTTCATTCCAAATTCACGAACTGCCTGCTTCATCTCATTTTGATTCAGCACATTCTCTTTCAGAATCACCTCAAAACCGGAGGCCTCCAGGACCGCTGCCATGGCACGGGCATCATTGACCGTGTTTTTCAGGGGACCGTTCAGATAGGCTGCATTTCCCATCACCAGTGCCACCCTGTTCTCCTTATTCTCCGATTGTCCTTCCACTTCGCCCATTCCGAGAAAAACAAAAAAAACAAGGAGCAGTCCGCACCGAATGATAAAAGTTTTCATACTTTTAAAATAACCATATTTACTCTGAAAAACCGTAAATTCTCTGATATGCGTATACGCAAATTTTCTTCGAATGTTCTAATCCTGGTATTCACTCTTCTATCGGTTACTGCCGTCGGGCAGAAGCAGGTGGACCTAAACGCATTGGAGGAGGAGAATCCCGGTCTCTTTTCGGGCCGGTATTTCCGGGGTGGCGTCGGATTTTCAGGGGCCTCACACACTTTTGGTACGCTCTACGAGGGGATCTCCGTAAATCCATTTAATCTCAACCTGGAATTTGGTACCAGGATTAAAAGAACCTACGGGATCTATTT
>JAGLTY010000210.1 GCA_023135025.1 Bacteroidales bacterium
TTCATGATCTCATGGGTAAGTACCCGGATCAGCTTCTGCCAGGCAGCGGTCTCCTGCTCTTCCAGCACATTCTGTATATTCTTGATGGTACTAAGAAGAATCACCTTGTCTTTTACTTTGAACTCAGTTGCAAAGATGGCCAGTTGAAGAATATCTTCATCATCCTGTACCTTTACCAGCTTGTTTTCGCCCGGATCGATAGTCAGCAGGGTATTGGTCAGTTTCTCACTGAGCGATTGCAGCGAATTGATGTTTCTCAGGCTGTTCACCTGGAACAGCTTCTTGGCTGCCGGGTTGATCATCTCCACGGTTCCGTCACGCTGATAGGCCAGGATACTCACATCGATATTCTGCACAATGCTCTGCAGGTAATGGAAATGCTCTTCCCTCTCAGCTCTCACCTGCTGAAAATCTTTCATTACATCATTAAAGGCAGCATTAAGTTCATCGAACGAACTGCCACTGTCGTTGATTTGAAAGGTCCGGGTGAATTCGGAGTAGCGGATCGATTCGAGGAATCCTGCAAGCTCCCTGTTGGTACGGTCCACATATTTTATAAGCGACCAAACCTGGTAGACGATCAGTCCGGCCACCAGGATAGGCGTAAAGGTGAAGGTGCTGTTCAGTGTGATGAACAGGGCAAGGCAGGTGGCGGTAAGCAACAGTACCCTCAGTACGATATTGAAGCGAAACTGTTTAAAGGCCATGTTTTTCCATTCTTCTGTAGAGTGATGTTCGTGTAAGACCGAGTTGTGTGGCCGCCTGGGTCACATTTCCCTGGTTTGTTTTCAGAACTTTCTCAATGATCGTTTTTTCAATGTCCTCCAGATTATAAGACTCCAGCTCCAATCCGCCACTGCTTTTCACACCGGATGAGAGGATGAAATCGTCAGGTCCCAGGCTGCTTCCATCGCACATGATCACAGCCCGCTCGATGGAGTGCTGAAGCTCCCTTACGTTGCCGGGCCAGTTGTACTGGTTCAGTCTTTTAATGGCTGAAGACTGGATATTCCGGATCGGCTTTCTGTACTTCCTGCTATAGATCTTCAGGAAATGATCGGCCAGCAGGGGGACATCGCCTGTGCGGTCCCTGAGTGCAGGCAGTTGAACCTCTACCGTGTTGATCCGGTAGAGCAGGTCCTGCCGGAAGACACCATCGGCCACATCCTGGTGAATGCTGGTATTGGTGGCACAGATCATTCTTACATCGATGGAAATGGGCTTGGTAGAACCCACCCGCATGATTTCTCGACTTTCAAGTACCGTAAGCAATTTTGACTGAAGAGGATAGGTGAGGTTGCCAATCTCATCGAGAAACAGTGTACCCGAAGAGGCAATTTCAAAACGGCCCTGTTTCATCTTATGTGCATCGGTAAAGGCTCCTTTTTCATGACCGAAAAGTTCACTTTCGAACAGTGTCTCCGGAATGGACCCCAGGTCCACACTGATAAACACCTCATCCTTGCGGAGCGAATTCCGGTAGAGTGCCCTTGCTACAAGCTCTTTGCCCGTTCCGTTCTCACCCAGAATCAGCACATTGGCATCGGTGGCAGCCACCTTTTTAATGGTATTGAACACTTCGTACATTTCGGGCGATTGACCAACGAAATCGGTGTAGGGCTGGTCAAGTACGGCACTGATCTCCTGCTGCTTGAGTTTCAGGTTCTGTGCCTGAATCCGGGTACGCCGCAGGCTGATGGCAGAGTTGATGGTTGCCAGGATCTTCTCATTCTGCCATGGTTTCAGTATGAAGTCGGTCGCTCCCATTTTGATCGCTTTCACCGCTTTCTCTGCATCACCATAGGCGGTGATAAAGACCACCACTGCCTGGTCGTCAATCTCCAGGATTTGTGAAAGGGCATCAAATCCCTCCTGACCGCTGATGGCATCCTTGGTGAAATTCATATCCAGCAGGATCACATCCCAATCCTGTTTCTTCATCATTTCGGGGAGCCGTTCCGGTCCCGACAGGGTTTCAATAAGTTCCACATGAGGACGCAATAACAACTTCAGGGCAAACAGGATGTCTTCATTGTCATCCACTGCCAGGATTCTACCAATTTTCTGTTCCATCTTCAAAATTTAATATCATTTGACCTTTCATTTATTCAAAAAAGGTGCCTTAATGTTTAAATAATTCAAATTCAGAGAAATAGACAAATAAAGATAGTATAAAATCATTACGATATGTACGAAAACGAACATGTAAATCCCAAAATCGAACACTTTTATTTTCCTCTGTCACAACAGAGTATTGTTAAGTTGCAGTATCACAGTTTATTATATTTTTTGGCACAAAAAGTGCATTAATGACGCGTAACAAAAACACCGATTATGACTGAAATGGACCCAATGGACCGCAAAATTGAGAAAAAGGGCATATTGTCCCGTAAAACCATCTGGTACCTCCTGTTTGGAGCATTGATGCTTACTGTACTGGGTATCATTATTTTCGGAGACAAGAGTTCCAAGTACAATGTGGATGTATCGCGCATCACCATCGAAGAGGTGAAGCAGGATGTTTTCCAGGATTATATCACTGTGCAGGGAACTGTGGAACCGATCACCACCATCTATCTGGATGCAGTGGAGGGAGGAAGTGTCCGGGAGATCCTGATCGAAGAGGGCAATATGGTGAAGAAGGGGGATGTGATTATCCGGCTGACCAATGACAACCTGTTGTTGGAGATCACCAACAGTGAGGCACAGGTGGTCAGGGCCATCAACGAACTCAGGACCGCCCGTCTGCAGATGGACCAGACCAGGTTGAACTATAAGCAGCAGATTATTGAGCTGCAGATTACTGTGGTCCAGGCCAGGAGACTATATGAGAATAACAAAGTACTTAGGGAAGAGGAGCATATCTCCAGGGAGGAGTTTGACCAGTCGAGGGAGGCGTATGAGTCTTCCGAGGAGCTGTTAAGCCTGATCCTGGAGAACTACAAAAACGACTCCATATACAGGTCCATTCAGATCAACTCCCTGGAAGCATCGGTGCAGAGCATGGAGGGGAGTATGGAGATTATCCAGAGGCGAATGGACAACCTCAATATCAAGGCGACTGTGAACGGGGAGCTGGCCTCCCTGAATCCGGAAATCGGTGAGGTGGTTACCTACGGCACAAGGGTAGGTACCATCAATATCCTGGATTCCTATAAGTTGAGGGTCGATATCGATGAGCACTATATTGCCCGTATTCAGCGGGAACTGACAGGCGAGTGTGACTTTGCAAGTACTCCCTATACCGGGATCATTACCAAGATATATCCCGAAGTGCAGAATGGTCGTTTTGCTGTGGATATGGTATTCACCGATGAGGTACCCGCACAGATAAGGATCGGGCAAACCTCCCGGATCAGGCTGCAACTGGGTGAATCCAAAGAGGGTGTGTTGCTTACCAAAGGCGGGTTCTACCAGACCACCGGTGGACAATGGGTTTTTGTGCTGGATGAATCGGAAGAGTTTGCCGTCAAACGTGATATCAGCATCGGGCGTCAGAATCCCAGGTACTACGAGGTGCTCGGGGGATTGGAGCCGGGGGAGAAGGTGATTGTCTCCTCTTACCAGAACTACGCTGATCATGATAAGCTGATTCTGAAACATAACCGTTAAACCTGTAGAGATGAAGAAGATATTCCAAATAGCATTTGCCCTGTTGGTCACTTCGTCCATGGCCTGGGGACAGTCAGCCCCCCCCAGGAGCCTCGACCAGTGTATTGACCACGCCATCCAGTACAATCTGCAGGTGAAACGTCAGGAGCTGGTTTTGCAATCGACCGGACAGGACCATCGTCAGAGCAAGCTCGAACTGCTACCCAATCTGAACGGTATGGTTGAACACCAGCTGGGATCGGGCCGTGTTCTGGACCGTGGAACCTATGAGTGGAAGAATGCCAATGTGAGTCAGGGCGACCTGGGTTTGCAGAGTGATCTGACCCTGTTTAATGGTCTGCAGGGATTAAACAGCATGAAAATGTATAAGGCCAGCTACCAGATGAGCATGGAGGACCTTGAGACCATGGTAGACAACATTACCATCCAGGTAATGACCGGCTATCTGGATCTGCTCAGGAACCGGGAGCTGGTCGATGTGGCAGAAAAAAAAGTGGAGGTGACCCGAAAACAGGTAGAACGGATGGAGAGACTGGTGGAGGTGGGAAATGAGCCCCGGGGGAGACTGCTGGAGGTGAATGCCCAGCTCTCGGCGGCAAAACTTACATATACACAGGCTGTTAATGCCAGGGACATATCAAAACTGACCCTGATGCATGTGATGAACATTACAGATGAAAAGGGATTTGATATTGAGAAGCCGGTGCTTCCTGATCCCTCTACTGTGGATATCCCGGATCTGGATTCGGTCTTCCTTTATGCCCTGGCCAATCTGCCTCAGATCAAAAGCAAGGAGTATGGTGTGGAGGCGATGGAGAGAAATCTGGCCATGCAAAGGGGACAACGTTCTCCCAGGCTCTATGCCCGTGGCCTGCTCTACTCGAACTACAGTGACGGACTGATCAATCCCATGGATCCCGATCCTAGCAATCCCACGCTTGATTATCCCCTCGATCAGCAGATCACAGATAACC
>JAGLTY010000211.1 GCA_023135025.1 Bacteroidales bacterium
GAAGGATGCCCTTGGAAGAAAGTGGCAGCTGGGCACCATCCAGGTGGACTATAATCTTCCGGAGCGTTTTGAACTGGAATATATTGGTTCTGATAATCAGAAACATCAGCCGGTGATGATCCACCGTGCACCCTTTGGTTCCATGGAGCGATTCGTGGCCGTATTGATCGAACATACAGCCGGGAAATTCCCTCTCTGGCTAACACCTGATCAGGCTGTGATTCTGCCCATTAGTGAAAAATACCATGATTATGCGGAAAAAGTTTCAAAATTCCTTAAAAATTGCGATATTCGCACCCTGATTGACGGGCGAAGTGAAAAGATAGGTAAGAAGATCAGGGATAACGAGTTAAAGCGAATTCCATATCTGCTTATCATAGGCGAAAAGGAGCAAGAAAGCGGTACAGTTTCCGTTCGAAGACAGGGAGAGGGTGATAAAGGAGTGATGAAACTGGAAGAATTTGCACAATTTTTGCAGTCTGAGGTTGAGAATCAGTTGAAGGCAATTGAGACCAATGTTTAACTAAATTATAGGAGGAACACGTCATAGCAGGACCAAGCCATTATCGTAGACGCAATAACGATAACCGCAACAAGGACAGGATCGCATTCAGAACCAATCAGTCGATCCGTGCCACCTCAGTTCGCCTTGTTGGAGAGAACATTGAAAATCCAGGGGTTGTCTCAATAGCTGAAGCCCTGAAGATTGCCGATTCGCTCGATCTCGACCTGGTGGAGATTTCACCAAAGGCCGATCCACCTGTTTGCAGGGCCATCGACTATCAGAAGTTTCTCTACCAGCAGAAGAAGAAACAGAAGGAGATGAGATCCAAAGCCACCAAGATAGTGGTAAAGGAGATCAGATTCGGGCCAAATACTGATGAGCATGATTACAGTTTTAAACTGAAGCATGCTTATAAATTTCTTGAAGATGGTGCAAAGCTGAAAGCCTTTGTATTCTTCAAAGGAAGGTCCATTTTATATAAGGAGAAGGGTGAGATCCTCCTGTTAAAGCTTGCCCAGGACCTTGAAGAGGTTGGGAAAGTTGAACAGCTCCCGAAACTTGAAGGGAAGCGGATGACCATGTTTATGGCGCCCAAAGTAGTGAAGAAGAAGTAGTTTTTATATAGATAAATTGTAGGAATAATGCCAAAAATGAAGACGAATCCGGGAGCAAAGAAGAGATTCACACTCACCGGAACCGGTAAAATCAAGAGGAAACACGCTTTCAAGAGTCATATTCTTACCAAAAAGTCAAAGAAGCGCAAGCGGAACCTGACCTATTTTGGTGAAGTACATAAGGCTGACGAAGATAATATCAAGCGTCTGCTTGCTATGAAGTAAGAACAAAACTTTTGATAACCAGGTAAATTAGTTTTAACCGGGATGTGGAGCCAGCAAGTGTCGTACCGACCGCCTGCATCCAAAAAGTGAAAAAGAAATGCCAAGAGTAAACAACGCTGTCGCATCAAGACAGAAGAGAAAAAAAGTGATGAAGCAGACCAAAGGATACTTTGGTCGTAGAAAAAATGTCTGGACAGTCTCTAAGAATGCTTATGAGAAAGGTCTCAGCTATGCGTACCGCGATCGTCGCAAGAAGAAAGCCGAATTCAGGGCACTGTGGATCCAGCGTATCAATGCTGCTGTTCGTGAATACGACATGTCCTATTCAGAGTTTATGGGAAAACTGAATAAATCAGGTATCGAGATCAACCGCAAAGTACTTGCCGACCTCGCCATGAACGATCCCCAGGTTTTTGAAGCCATTGTGAAGAAAGTTCAGTAACTCCTGTACAATATCTTATTTAAAAGCTGCTCCGGATGAATGGAGCAGCTTTTTTTTTATCTTGTTCTAATGAATATTGCATTGATCGGATATGGGAAAATGGGCAGGACCATCGAGGCACTTGGGATTCAGCAGGGGTACTCCTTCCCTGTGATCATCGATGAACATAACCGTGCCCAACTGAATGCCCACAAGCTGGTTGGTATAGATGCCGCCATAGAATTCTCAACCCCGGCTGCAGCTCCCGAAAATATTATGGAGTGCATCGATATTGGGGTACCGGTGGTAACCGGAACCACCGGATGGAACGAAAAAATTCCTGAAATTGAAGCATTGTGTTTGGAAAAAAACGGTACCCTCTTTTATGCCAGTAATTTCAGCATCGGTGTCAATATCCTGTTTGCCCTGAACCGGAAGCTGGCAGAGATCATGGATCAGTTTCCGGAGTATGCCATCTCCATGAGCGAAGTGCACCATGTGCATAAGCAGGATGCTCCCAGTGGTACTGCTATTACACTGGCCCAACAGATTCTGGCGGTGAACAGAAAGATCAACAGATGGTACCTGAAGGGAAGTGATAATGATAAAGAGGAAACTGCCGGTCAGCTGCCCATAGAGGCGATCCGGAAAGGTGAGGTCAGGGGACAGCATACCATTCATTATGAGTCACATATGGACTCCATTACGCTCAGTCACAATGCGAAAACAAGGGATGCCTTTGCAGCAGGAGCACTGCTTGCTGCCAGGTTTATTAAAGAGAGAAAGGGCATTTTCGGAATGCAGGATCTTCTAAATCTGTAATGGAATGGAGAAAGTGGCATGGAGGTACCTTGGTTTTTTCCTCTCCGGCCTGTTGTGGTCGATGATGGTTATATGGATCGGCCTCCTGTTCCTGCTTCCAATTAACATTGTACTCTTCGATATCTTTCTGACCCGAAAGGTCGACTGGACCCTTCGAAAATATGGACTGCCACGTCACCTTCAATCGGGCCTTGAATGGCTCTCTATCCTGCTGCTTGCCCTGGTCTGCTCGTTCACCATCAAAATACTGTTCGTGGAGACCTACAAGATTCCCACCCCCTCCATGGAGGAGACCCTCCTGGCCGGAGACTATATCTTTGTGAGTAAACTGGCCTATGGTCCCAGACTGCCCGAAACCCCGTTGGCTATCCCCTTCTATCACAACAAGCTCCCTTCCGGTAAAAAGTCCTACTCCGAAAAGCTTAAAATGCCTCATAAACGGCTAAATGGATTCTCCAATGTAAAAAGAGAGGATATCATTGTCTTTAACTTCCCGGAGGGAGATACTATGGTTGTACAGTATCCGGGACAAAACTACTACTCTCTTGTAAGACAGTACGGACGAGAATACATGTTATCCGAATTTGATATCATTACTCACCCGGCCGACAAAAGGGAGAACTACATCAAAAGGTGCATTGCCGTACCCGGCGATACCTTGCTGATCTCCGAAGGAAGAGTTCGGATAAATGGTGCAGTGAGGTCAGAATTGCCTCTTCAGAAATTCAAATATTATGTCACCACCAGGGGTGAGCCCCTTCCCGATCCTCTGCTCGATTCGTTAAAAATCCTTAAGAACTCTGTCACATACAATCCGGTCAACTCCCTGCACGTTTTATATCTGGCGAAGGAGAATGTTGAATCATTGAGATCTTTCCCTGAAGTGAGAAGCATCAGCAGATATACAGAACCCACTCTCTCTTTCCAGAATCAGGAGATATTTCCCCACAACAAATTTTACAGATGGACCGGCGACAATTTCGGTCCGCTTCGGATTCCGGCCCGTGGCGATACCATCCAGCTCAATAACCTGAACTTGCCACTATACCAGCGCATTATCGATATTTATGAGCAGAACGACCTGGCGATTATCGATGGAGTAATCCATATCAACGGTAAACCTGCCAAGAGTTATATCATTCAGATGGATTACTACTTTGTGATGGGAGACAATCACCATAACTCGGCCGATTCCAGGTACTGGGGATTTGTCCCCGAGGACCACCTCCTGGGCAAGGCAGTTGTTGTCTGGTTCTCCATCAAACCCGACACCCCTTTCATTGGTGGTTTAAGAAAAGAACGTATCTTTAGGTCCATAAAATAAAAAGCCCGATGAATATTAGTAAATTACTGAAGCACAAATACTTCAAGTTCGGAATTGCCCTCTTTATCTACATTCTTTTTGTGATCTGGTTGAAGAATTTCTGGTTCCTGCTTGGTATACCTGTGGTGTTCGATATCTATGTAAGTAAAAAGGTCAACTGGTCGTTCTGGAAAAGCAGGAAGAAAAAGAACAATGTGATCGTTGAGTGGCTCGATGCACTTATTTTTGCTGTGGTTGCGGTATCACTAATCAATATCTTTCTTTTTCAGAACTACAAGATCCCCACCCCCTCCATGGAGGGCACCCTGCTGGTAGGCGATCACCTCTATGTAAGCAAGACCGCATACGGACCCCGAACCCCCAATACCCCCCTGGCCATCCCTTTCCTTCCCAATACAGTGCTGGGAGGAAAATCATACCTGGAGTGGATCGAGCGTCCCTATAAAAGATTGAAAGGATTCAGCAGAGTCCAAAGAGACGATATTGTGGTCTTCAATTTCCCCGCTTCCGATACTGTGGCCCTGGAGAAATCGGATCACAAACTGTACGCCAGGGGAAATTTTGACTATTACGACCTGGTTCGTGACGAGTCCTACAACCTGATGCAGG